>CAKQNH010000004.1 GCA_934255105.1 uncultured Pirellulaceae bacterium | reverse complement strand
GGTGCGCGCTCGCCGCGTGCAGCGATACCGCGTCGTTCGTCATAGCCGATATGATGGATGACCATATCGCAACCCAAGTCTTGCAACATCCGTGCGCCGGCGACCATGTCGGGGCAGCCCAGATTGTCCCCCATCACCCCCACGCCGAAATCCTTGCCAGCTTGACAGACTACGCGGATCGTCTCTGGGTGAGCGCGAGCCATTACCACCACGTAGTTGGCCCCCGCTTTGGCCATCATCTCCGCTTCCAAATAACCGCCATCCATCGTCTTCAGATCGGCTACGATGGGAGTCTCTGGGAAACGCGCCCGCAATTCTCGCACCGCACGCAGTCCTTCAGCCAGAATCAATGGCGTGCCCGCTTCCAGCCAATCCACACCGGCTCGCAAGGCCATTTCAGCCGTCTCTAGAGCTTCTTTCAGAGTGGTCACATCCAGCGAAATCTGAACGACGGGCTTCATATTGGCGAGTCCTAAGAGGAGGGCGTAAGGCGGAGAAACGTCCCTCAAGAGCTTAGCCAATACCTTGCGAATGCGGTAGTACCGTGCAAATCGTAGAACGGGCACTCCTGCCCGTTTGTCCCTCACGTGTGTAGAACGGGCACTCCTGCCCGTTTATACCCCACAAGTCATTCCCTGCCCACGCGAATCGCACCCCTGCCCGCGCGCGGGAGGGGTCGAGCCTAGGCGAGGGGGAGGGCGGAAGGGGGAGGGCGGAAGGGTGAGGGCGGAGACAGATTAACGGATTGCACAGATGTAGATTGCGCTTACCCTCCCCCTCGCTTGGGCTCGACCTCTCCCAGTGGGAGAGGATCCAGTGCGAGCAGAGCTAACGCAAGAAAATCGATAGGGAAAAGGCTCGCGAAAAGATGTGGGGTATAAAAAGGCACTCCTGCCCGTTTTCATCAGGCGGCGTGCTTGACCGGCTTGGGGATCGACAAATTGAACAAGCCGAAAATGTCCTCTTGGCTCAAGCCTGTCGTACGTGGCGTCCCGGCTTCGGCGAACAATTGATTGAACAGCTCGCGTTTCTGCTCCAGCACATCATGGATTCGCTGCTCGATCGTGTCGGCCGCCATCATGCGCGTCACGGTCACCGGTGCCGTAACCCCGATGCGATGCGCGCGGTTGATCGCCTGGTCCTCTACGGCGGGATTCCACCAGCGATCAAATAGAAAGACGTAGTGACAGAACTGGAGATTCAGACCGACGCTCCCGGCACCATAGCTCATTAAGATCATGTGCTTTGACGGATCTTCTTTAAATTGAGAGAGAACGGCGTCGCGTTTGTTGGAAGGTATGCGTCCGTGGTACTGCATCGGTCCAAAACGCTGCAATGGCTCGGCAATCTTGTCGAGCGTCTGGACCCACTGGCTGAACACGATCGCCTTCTGACCGCTGGCGGCGATCTCTTCCATGTCCGCTTCCAATCGTTCCAGTTTACAACTCGAACCGCTGGCCGGATCAAAATTGCAAATCTGTTTCAGTCGCAATACCAACTCGAACACATGCTGGATTGTCAGCGTCTCGCCCATCTCCGACAGTTGCACTACCCCTTCGTCCTCGGCCGTGCGGTAGCTGTTGTACTGGGCGCTGGTGAGCTCCAGTTGTTCGTCTCGGAACATCTTCCCAGGCATCTCCGTCAGCACCTTATCCTTCGTGCGTCGCAGGATATGGTCGCGTGTGGCTAGGCCGATATTCTTTAGACTCATTTCACTGCGCAGGTAGCCGGGCGAAAGAAACTCAAAAATGTTAATCAAATCCTCCACCGAGTTCTCGATGGGCGTGCCGGTCAATGCCCACGATCGACCTCGAGGCAGCGCGCACACGATCTGTGCCGTAGTGCTGTTGCGATTCTTGATTCGCTGTGCTTCGTCAAGTATGACCAAGTCGAAGTGCGCGTCGGGGTCATCCAGAATCGCCTTGTCGCGCATCAGCAGCTCGTAGTTGGCAATGCGCACGGGCGCATCGTGTTGCTGCCATATCCAATTGCGCTTGGCAGCATCTCCTTCGATCACAGCTACCGGGATCTCGGGAGCCCACTGCCGGAACTCGCGCACCCAATTGGTAACGAGTGGCTTGGGGCAGACTAGCAACACGTTTCGCAACTGGCCCGATAGCAGCAGCATGCGGACGGTAGTAATGGCCTGCATGGTTTTCCCCAACCCCATCTCATCCGCCAAGATGGCTGTCTCGCGCGGAAATAGAAACGCGATTCCCTCCATTTGATAAGGGAACGGCTCGAACGGGAATCGAAGCTCCGCAGAAGTGAGCAGCGTCTCCAGCGGAGGTTGCAAAACGAAGTAGAGTCGATCTTCCAGCTTTACCAAATCCGCGGGGGGTGCAATTCGCGTTCGCTTGCCGCTAGCAGCAGTTCCCGAGTTGGTGCCTGATGAGTTGCTGCCTGATGAGTTGCTGCCTGATGAGTTGCTGCCGGGGGGCGTTTGGGGAGGCGACGAGGCATTGTTCTGGCCAGTATGTTGGCCCAGCGGCGCGTGCGGCGGCTTGGCGACATCTGTTGGAGGAGCGACGAATTCAATCGCTTCAGGGAAGGCAAAGCCCACCGTGGCGGGCAGCTTCGACTGCAAGCGGATCGAGAGGCACTCGACCATCAACGCTCGCACATCGATGCCCTGTAAGTCGATATCCAGTGGGCGCGCCAATTGGTTCGACCAACCGGTTGCCAACGATTCCACATGCAGTGCCTCCGTTGAAAGTGGCGCAGTCTGGCAAAACTCGACACCAGCCCAATCGTCTTGACGATTCATGTTTGGTTTTCGCACCTATTCTGCTAAGCCGCTTTAGCAATGGGGTGGGCTTCGAGCAATGCGTGGATAACGCGTTGGAAGGGTTCGGTCAGATCAAAATGGCTGCTCAGTTGACCGATGGCGTCGGCAATATCGGCTTCGCTGTCCGCTTGAGACTCCAGGATGGACATCTGCCAACGATCGATGGATACCGAGCGCAACTCCCCCGCGCCTCCTTCGGGGACCAGGAAGTTGGCCGCCTGGCTTTCGGGCTCAAAATGCAGCAACCCCGCTCTGACATCGCTGACGGTCGCTAGAGCTAGCACGGCGGCGCAGTCGGTGAGCACAACATCCGGCTTGACCTTGGCCTTGCCGACGAGCGCTTTGGCGATTTGTTCTCCGCACACAAAAGCGTCCATGGTCGGACCGTATAGCAGCATTTGAGCTCGGCTCGGCTTTACGGGCATCGTGCAGTGGAACTCGAGCGGTCGGCCAGCTTGATTGGTGATCAAGTAGCCGCCAAAATAGCCGTGCTCGGGGTGTCGACGAACGGAAAGAAAGCCCAGTGAAACAGTCATTCGATCTCGGTATGCGGGTAAGCGAGTACGTCACAGAAGTGATAAACGGTCTGCTCAGGCAACCAGCGACGCTACTTCATTTGTCGGAAACCGTGTTGTAGTGACTTTAGCGCCCCTGACGGATGCCCGATTAAACCGCCCCACTGCCACCAATCGACCAAATCCCGCCGCACAAATACTCGACTATGTTCCCGCGAAGACTATACTGAGGGAATCTTGATCCACAGCCTACAGAATGGGGATGATTTACGTGGGAAACGAGCCGACACACTTTTCGCCAATTTTTAGTATCGACGTTTCCGCTGAACGTGGATCGACCGTGCAAGCGTCCAATTCTAGCGAAGCGACTGTGGCCTTGCTCCATCAAATCGTCATTGGCCAGCAAAAGCAAAATCAGTTGCTAGAGCAACTCGTCCAAGCGACAGTCAACACTCAGAAGCAGCGTGCAAATGAACTGCAGCAATGGAAAGATGCCAATCCTCAGTTGGCGCGATCCTGCCGTCGGGCTGCCGAGATGCTCTCCAAAGTGCAAGCCGACTTTCTGCAGTCGCTGACCAATGAAATTGACGATAGCGAGGAAGCCTTCACCGAGAGCGACTACATGCTCAATGAGTTTGTCGATCGGGTTGGTCCGCGGCTAGCCCACTTAAATGGGGTGCTCCAGGTACTAGCTCAGTTGGGCAGCGGCACACCGGCCCAGCAGGCTTAACGTTCGGCCCATCTTTAACTCAGTCGGTGCAGCGTCTGGGGATTAGCCATGATGCTGAGCCCAAAACTCAAAGTATTGCCAACGCATTCGTTGGTTTTCGTAGCGGGAGCGCCAATTGCTCTGGCGATTGGCTGCAAAGCTTGCTAGTTTTCGCCAAAGTAGCCCCCATTTGGCGATCGATAGACCGGTATCGCACTGGGATTGGATCGCCCCACCCGCTTTGTGGCTCATAAAGCGAACGGCGGTGTGGCGCGGAAATCCGTTGTATTTTGTCAGGCAAGGAGGTCTGTCGTGCAGACGATTAAGACTGGTGTGGTTGTGGCTCTGTTGTTGGCCGTAGTTTACGGTGCCTTCGTGGCGCTCAACGCCCCCGAACCCAACTTGCCAGATGAGCTGCTGAGCGAGTTCGATTGGAGCCCTGAGGAGGCTGACGTAGGCAGTTTGACAAGCGTCGAAATGCCCGTCTCTGCCCCATTTGCGGTGCAATCTACGCCAGAAAGTGATTCATCTACTTCGAATGGGTTGCCTGCCTTTGATGCATCTCATCTGAATCTTCCCAGCTTACCACCGCTGAGCAGTAACCTCGCGCCCAATAGCGTCCCTTCCAATAGCCACCCGTCCGACGGCCTCCCAGGTGACATTGTTCCGACAGGTGAACCCGCTACTCTGCCACCGCTACCGTTTGCAAGCAATTCATCCGCTGCCAGTGAAAATCAAGTCCCCGCGCAGGCCGCCGATGGCCCAGCAGTTTCTTTAATCGCTGGGACTGCATTTGCCGAAGCAAGTGCGGCCATTCCCGACTCAGCCAGCCCACCGTCCACCCTAGTTGCGGGCTCGATACCGGCGGGCCAATTGGTCAGCCAGGCTCGTGCTGCCGGTTCGGCGGGGCAACTGCCACTGCTCAATGCGCCTGTGGACAATGCAGATTCGGGGGGCAGCGCGAAACAGGAACAGCCTCAGCTTCCCTTTCCTGCCGCGCGCGAGCAAGCCCTTGAACTAGCCTCCAGCGGCAACCTACGCGAGGCGTTACTGATTCTCTCGCGGTATTATGACAGCCCGGAATTGAGTACAGAGCAGCACAGAGACATGGTCGATCTGCTCGATGCCCTGTCGCGCGAAGTAATTTACTCGCCCCGCCACTTAGCCCAGGCGGCCTACACGGCAACCGCCAGCGACACTGTAGAATCGCTGGCCCTCAAACATCAGGTCACCCCCGAACTGTTGAATGCTATCAACGGCTTGGGCAATTCGAAAGTGCTGCTCAACGGCAGCCAAGTCAAAGTCCTAACGGGACCGTTTCGAGCCCAGGTTAGCCTCAGCCGACATGAGTTGACCGTATTTATGGGCGAACTCTATGCGGGCCGCTTTCCCGTGTCGTTCGGCAGCGATCCCACGCCAGTGGAAGGGACGTATGAGGTCATCGACCGTCGCCGCGACCGCACCTACTATGGTGCTGGTGGCAAAGTCATCGCGGCCAGCGACAACCGCAATCCCTACGGGGGCTACTGGATCAACCTGGGGCAGGATCTATGCATCCACGGAACTCCAGAGATGGCCAGCGATGATCTGGTAGATGCCGGCTGCATCAGCCTGGCACCCCTCGACGCGGCCGATGTCTACAATATTCTCGCGCAGTCCAGCCAAGTTTCGATCGTGCGTTAAACGCTGCTCGTAGATCGTTTTGTTGCGGGAGTCGCCATAGTCGTTGATCGCTCCGCCGATCAGATGCTTGGGCATCCCGCGCAACCGTTCACGATACCGATGCGCCATTCACCAAGAGCATAGATCGGCGGAGCGATCAACGACTATGGCGCGAACGGCTACAAGACACTATCACGGCGTAGCCCAGCGCCGCATCGCATGGTTTTCAACCCCCAGTTGATCCAAGATGCGGCAGACGATGAAGTCGACCAGATCGCACAAGTTGGTCACACCGTGGTACCAGCCGGGTGCCGCCGGTAGTATGACTACGCCGGCTTGGGCCAAGCGCTGCAGATTCTCAAGCTGCAAGACACTCAGCGGTGTCTCACGCGGCACGACGATCAACTTGCGGTGCTCCTTCAGGTGGACTTCGGCCGCGCGCTGAATCAAATTCTGGCTGGCGGCATGTGCAATACCGCTAAGGGTGCTCCCCGAGCAGGGACAGATGACCATCCCCGCAGTCAAAAAAGAGCCGCTGGCGATAGGTGTAAAAAAGTCTTTGTAGTGATGGATCGTCAGGAGCTCAAGTTCCTGCTCTGCTTGCTGGCGTGCACTGGCCATTGACCAAGCTGCTTCCCGCGGGACTTGCAACAATCGATCTGCGGCGGCAACCGCCTCCCACAAACGCTCTCCCTTTGACCCGATGTCGATCTCCAATTCCTGCCGCACGACCGCGTTGCCTGAATCGCTGATCGTCAAATGCACCGGTATCCGCTCAGCTAGCAACGCACACAGCAGCCGCATGGCATAAACCGCCCCACTGGCACCTGTAATGGCCAACACGATCGGCCGCGCAGGATCGAGGGGAGCCTGGTTCAACCGAACCTCGGCTGGGGTGTTGGGTCGATTCACTGTGTTCCGCCCCGAATAGGATTGTCGCCAACCTCTCGCGCCTGACGCTGGGCTGACACGGTCTCTAGGTCGGTCACTACGTCGGTCACTACTTCAGGTTCTACTTCATTCCCCTGTACTCTATCGGCGGCCACTTGGCCGGGCGGCGCTGCTGGGCGCTGGCCTATATACAGCGAGGCGACACCACAGGTGAGCGAGTGGATGGCGATTGAGCGCAGCCCCGCCGCTTCCATCCGCAGGGCCAGTGCGCGGCCGCTGGGAAATTCGATCACGCTATTGGGCAAATAATCGTAGGCCCCTTTGTCATTTTTGGCGAAGCGTTGACCGATGCGCGGCAATACATGGCGAAAGTAGGCTTGGTAGGCTTGCTTGAGCCCAGGCAAGGAAGGCGTTGAAAATTCGAGTACGGCTACCTCTCCTCCAGGCGCGCAGACGCGTACCAGTTCGCGCAGCCCGGCATCAGTGTCTTGAACATTTCGCAGCCCGAAGGCCACCGTCACCGCCTGGAAACTCGCGTCGGCGAAGGGCAGATTCTGCGCGTCGGCTTCGATGAATTCGACCGGTAAGCTAGCGTGTTTTTGTTGATGCTTGTGTCTCGCCAGCTCCAGCATCGGAGCGCAAAAATCGCTGCCAATAACCTTCACGCGGCCCTGCACATGCTGAGCCAGTAGCAGAGCCAGATCGCCAGTGCCGGTGCAGCAATCGAGGATTGGCAGCGAACCATCCAGTCGCAGTTCGCGCAGCACGCGTCGCCGCCAGCGGACATCGATTCCCAGCGATAGCACATGGTTCATCAGATCGTAGCGCGGAGCGATCTGGGCGAACATCTCGCGCACCCGATCGCCGGATTTATCGACTGACTTGCTGTCCGACTTGCTGTCCGATTTGCCGTCCGACTTGCCGTCCGACTTGCCGTCCGATTTGCCGTCCGATTTGCCGACTGATTTGCTGTCCGATTTGCCGACTGATTTGTCGTCGGGCGACTTACCCGCCGGTAGTCGCTGGACCGCATCGCTGTTCACGGGGCCGGGAGTAGTGTTCATGAATGTGTGAGTCAGTAATTGAGTAATACGTGGGTTAAGCTTCCAGCTTGTCATGCTTCGTGGGATAAGCTTCCAGCTTGTCATCTCTCGTGGGATAAGCTTCCAGCTTGTCGTCTCTGTGGGATAAGCTTCCAGCTTGTCATCTTTCGTGGGATAAGCTTCCAGCTTATCGACTTTCGTGGGAACACCACTCAATCAGACCAGAAAAACTTGCAGCTCGCGGCAACCGTGCGCCCCGATGACCAGCGATTGTTCGATATCAGCCGTTTTACTTGGTCCAGACAAGAACAATCCGAAGCCTGGCTGCGGGACCGTTGCGCGGGCGTAGGCTTGATGCAGCGTCTGCACCACCTGAGTGTGGTCGACCACCAACACCAAAAACTGCGCGATAAAAAACAATACACGATGCCTCAGGTCGCGGTCGGTCAACCACACCGCTCCATTCTCAGCCACCGCAAATTCGGCCGGGTAGACAACAAAATCGACATCGTTCAATGCATGGGGCTCGGCGATCTCCGCCAGATCGACATTACCAGGCACACCATCGATGCGAGAAAAGATCCGTTCCGCCCGCTGCCACTCGTCCCATTGGCCTAGATGTCCGGGTAATTCGGCGATGTTTTCCAGGCGTGTGCAACTTCCTCCAGCCAATTCGACCATCGTCGAAAACTGCTGCATTGGGTCCGGGTACTCGATCCAAGGCCCTTGAATCACGTCGGGCAATGCGACCGTGTCGACGATCTGTCGGCGCAGCTTGGCGAGGATCTCAGTTTTTGAATCCACGGTCAAAATCTTTTGGAGAAGAACTCAATCGATTGAAGGCACTAGTTTATTCGACTCGCCAGTTCGAGGCTAGTCGCGATGGTGGCCGCCATGCGGCGGCTTATAAAACCGACGCGGATGGGCTAATAAGACCGACGCGGAGCGTCGGGCCAAATTGACTAGATATAGTTGAACAGGGTCAGCTTGGAAGCTGAGCCCATCAATTGCAGTGAAGCCTGCAAGGCGGCTTGACGAGCGGTCATTTCGGAAATGACACTGGCCAAATCGGCGTCCAGTTCATTCGATTCAATCTGTTTGAGCTGGATCTGCTGGTCGGCCGAAAGATCTTTGGTGCGTTCGATGGATTGCTGGCGCGCTCCGACCAGCCCACGCGACATCGCCATCCGCTGCAGATCTTGATCCAGGGCCGCAGTGATGCGACCCATATCGGCCGTCCGCCCCTGCGCGACAGCCTGCCGCATGCGAATCAGCGAATTGAAGACTCCCTCAACCTCGACCCCACTGACGTCTCGCCCAGAGATGGTCGTCTGCAGTCCACTGGCTACTCCAACACTCTTTTCCTCCCCAAGTGGGACCAACCCCAAGCCCCACGCCGCTTGACTACCACCCGCATTTTTGATCTCGATAGGTTGCGCACCAGCTAGGGCGGACAATTCGATACCGTTGCCCGTGGTGGCTAGGGAGGCAGTGATGCGTAGGCCTGGGTTGAAATTGTCCACATGGTCGTTGATGCGATTGAGCACATCCTGCACGTTGGTTACGTTGTCTAGGTTGACCCTCATTTCACTCCCATCGCTGCGGAGCAGAATCAAGTCGCTCTCCCCGCTGAGCGAAGAGATCCCCTGTCCAAAATTGAGTGAGCTGACGGGCGTGGTGCGATCGAACGTGCGTAGGCCCAATTGAGAGGCCAAGCCTGTAGTGCTCTCTCCGATCGACAGGGCAGTACCGCTTTCGGTGCTTTGCAGTTGTAAGAACCGACCGCTGGGATCGAGGCTGGCCTGGACGTGCGCGCCAGAGGAATGGATGCGATTGATCAGGTCCTCCACGGTGGATGTATTGGTAGTGGAGATCGTGTAGGACTTGTCACCCTGTCGGATTCGAAAGCTATCGCCGATGGTGATACCCGCTCCGTCGAACAACTGGGACAGGCGAGTGCTACGAGTTACAATCGGATTGAGATCTGTTCCATTGACGGGGCTGATGCCTGGAGTCCCTGAGTTATTGATACCTAAATCGGCAGCCATATTGCCCGACCCGATATCCGCGACTCGCAAAATGCCTCCCAGTCCGTCGAGATATTCGATGTTTAGACCGTGCGGTCCCAAGTTAGCCGACAAGGTGCGCGTGCCAACTTGCGCGCCGTTGATTCTTTCCACGACATCGGACAGATTGTGGGCGTTGGCCAGATCGACCTCAACCAGGTTCAGCCCGTTGCTGAATGAGATTGCGCCACCGCGAATCCCGTCACCACGATTGAGGTGCGCCAGGGGCGTGTCGGGACGGACGCTAGGGTTTAGGTCGACCGTGCTGACTACGCGACTGGAGGTTACTCCAAAGGCGTCAGCGGCAGTCACGTTGGCAGAAATCGTGGAAGCATAGTCGGAGATGGTGCGCAGTGATTCCGCATTGCCATTGAACCGCACGCTATCTCCAATCAACTGCAGCGGCGGTCTGAGCACATCGGAGCCAGCGAAAATGTATTGGTCGCGAAACTTGGCATTGCCCAGGTCGGCCAGCTTGGAAATAGCGGCATCGATCTGTGCGATATAAGCCGCCTTATCTGCGTCTGCCAGCGTATTGCCACTCGTGGCCACTGCGACTCCTCGCATCTCGTTGAGTATCGATTGCGACTGAGCCAACGTAGATTCCGAAGCGGACAGGATGGTATCAGCGCTGCTCAGGTTGGTGTCGATCTGGCTTTTGTACTCCAATTGTCGCTGGGCAGCCATGGCGCGAATCGCTGCTGCCGGATCTTGGCTGGGGGCCGATATGCGGCGATTGGTGCTGATTTGGTTTTGTAGATCCTGGATGGCCAACTGGTCATGGTTGATCTGGTACAGCAGCCGAGTAATTCCCAGTTGCGAAGTGGCTCGACCGGCAGCGGCTGGATAGAAGCTAGTCATGGGTCAATGTCCTCTATAGATTTACGAGCACATCGAGCAGCTCACTGGAAGTCTGAATCAATCGGCTACTGGCTTGGAAGGCGCGTTGGTAGAACAGCATCTTCACCGCTTCTTCGTCCAGGTTGACTCCAGAGACGGCCAGATGCTGTGCTTCGAGCGTCTTGTAGAAATTCTTCAGGCCGTCCGAAACACCCGCTTGAACATTGATATCCTGGGTCATACGCACCACGATATCTTCGTAAGACTGCTTGATCGATTGTCCGCCAAGTCCCTCCAACGGTTCGTCGAAGGCTTGAGCCAAGCGCAGGGCATTGTCGGTCCCACTCCCCACGCCGCTCAAGCTGGCAGCCAGCATCCGAGGATTATCGGTGATCGCGGAGTTGATCCCAATCGTGCTGGCCGAATCCCCTACGAAGAACGTATTGACTCCGGTGGCTGCCAGGAAGCCCGAGGTATCCTCTTTGAAGGAAAAACGCAGCGAGTCGGAATTGGCTGAGACGCGCAGTTTTCCCTCGGCGGTGACTGAGGCCGATACGCCCGAGACTGCATTGATAGCAGCGGCTACATCGACCAAAGACGTATCGCTGGTCCCGCCGGTCAGTTTTACGCGAATGGTGCTGGTATTGGTGATCCCGGTGGCTTGGTCCAAGACGGATATTTTGAAGTCGCCGTTCTTAATCTTTAGCGGCAGGCCAGCTAGGTCCAGCGGTGCGGTGCGATCGTCGCTGGCGTAGCTCCCGGTGGCTTCACGAAATCCATCGACCCCTTGGCCCTGAGTGTGAATGCGATTGAATTGTTCGATCAAATTGCGAGCAAACTGATCCAGGTCCTTAGTGACCTGGCCGACTCCACTATCGCGTGCAGCGTACAGTCCCTGCAGTTTGCCGCCACTGACTTGCAGCGGCGAATCGGTGTCGGCCATGCGGATCTCGGGAACGGCCTTCTCGCCATTGGTACGCAAGCCCACTGCAACCGGACGCTGGATGGCGTCAGCTACCAAATACTCGCCGCCGACGAACACAGTGACTGATCCGCTGGCCTGTTCCACCGCGCGAATATCGACTACTTTCGAAAGTTCCTGCAGGGCTTGCAAACGTTCGTCGCGCAGACCCACTGCATCGCTGCCGCTGGTACGCCCTCCTTCGATCTCCACGATGCGTTGATTGAGTTTGGCGATCTGCCCGGTTAGGCGATTTATATCGTTTGCAGACGTGCGAATTTCTTGATTGAGATGGTTGGTGATGCCTCCCAGTTGCTGGCTGACGTCGCGGATATTTCCCGTTAGCAGTTTGCCGCGTTCGAGCACCATGCGACGCAGGGCATCATTGCCCGGCTGGTTCATCAGATCGTTGATGCTGTTGGAGAATTCCCCAATCTGCGAGCTCAAATCGCCATTGGTCAATTCACCAAAGATAGCTTCCATCTGGCTGTTGACCGTCCCTTGAGCTTGGCTGGCCGCCAGCGCGCTCTCGGTCTGCCTCAGACGTTCGACCACATGATTGTCCAACTGCTGCACGACACCGACGGCGCGTACCCCATATCCCAAGGTTACATCGCCATACTTGCTGCCGAAGGCAGGCGTTTGTATCAACTCCTGGCGGATATAGCCGGGAGTGTTTGCGTTGGCAATGTTGTTCCCCACCACGTGCAAACCAATCTGATTGATTTGCAACGCGTTGGCGGATTGTTGGATTGAAGCGAACAGTGACATAGAATCTTTTCAGTGATGCCGTGCGTTACAGACTTTGGTCGAGCAGTCGCCCACCGCCAGCGTCGTCGTATCGAGGCGAGTGATACACATGCGGAAGATTGCCAACCATCAATAACTGCAAGGCCCCTTCGTAGTACTGCATGGCTTGATTGAGCATTACCCAGGTCGCGACATGTAAGCGGCGTAGACTGGCCAATTGCTGGCGCGCCGACATGAGGCTGGTTCGCAAGCTGGGCTTATTCCAGGCAGGTAGGCCTTGAGCCAAAGCGGATAGGTCATTGTGCGGCAAACCACACTGCCGCGCGTCATCCAGCAATTGTTGACGGTCGAGCATCACCTGTTTGAGCTCCAGGAATAACGCCTCTGCCTCGGGCTGCAATGCTTGCAAAGGACGATAGTCGTCATCGATCGCCGCTAATTCATTTCCTGCCAGCCACTCGGACCAGCGACCGCCGATCTCGGATAAGCGCACTAAGTACGCTTCCAGTCGAGCTGTCAGCAAATTCGCATCTTCCATAAAGCGAGCCTTTCGTGGGACATCGGACGACCCCGGTGCTTGCAAAACCCCGCGGTTCCAAAGACCTTACTGCCGCTAAAACAATGCACCGCAATCCTTTAATCGGCCTTTACCTGCAGTATTGTTCAAGTTAACTCGACAGTAATATCGGGGCGGCACTATCGGGGTGATATCTACTCGGGGTCGACGCGGGTCTTAAGCAGCTCCAATTCGACTTGCAAAAGCTGCTCGCGCTCGGCGGCTTCAAACTGTCGCTGGAGCTCGCGGGCGTCGGGATCTTTGCCGTCCATTTGATCCCAGGCTTCCGTGAGAGCTTCCTGGCGGTCGACTTTGTCCTCCAAGCGATTGAATTGGGCAAAGGCGGAATCGCTGCTGGTACGATCCAGCGCGGTGTGGATCTTTTGCGTCGACGCGGCCCGCGACAGCCTGGCCACCAACAGCGTACGCTTTTGCTTGGCTTGGCGGATCTTGTCCTCCAAATCGAGCACGGCCTCGCGCAGTTTGACAACCTCTGATCGCTGCTTGGCGTGTTCCTCAGCCAGTCGTTGGGCGCGCGCAGCGGCGGCCAACTTCTGCTGCAGAGCTGCTTTCGCGCTGGCTTCGTCCCCGCGTTTCATGGCTGATGCAGCGCGCTGCATCCAACCCTCCGCCTCCTCCGCTTCGCGGGCTGCACGCTTCCGCATCTGAATTTCGTCAGCTACCGCTTCTGCCACGCTGGCGCGAACCGTGTCCAGTTCCTGCTCCATGTCGATGACCAGTTGATGCAGCATCCGCTCTGGATTCTCCACGCTCTCACGGAGCGTCGTTAGGCTTGAACGCATGACCAGCGAGAATTGATTGAGCCATTTCATTTTGAGTACCTTTAAGAAAAGTTTCGACAAACACAAAAAATACGTTTCGATACATCGCATCGAGCGATGGATGATAGTTAACGCCACGTGGCCAGCTCCGCAGACAACAGGCGGATGCGGGCGAGCAGATGCTCACGCTGGTTCTCGCAGATCGCAGCCAAAGCAATGACCCCTGCGCCAATCCCCAAGCCAGCGACCCACAATACTTGCGGATGATCTAGGCTCGAGTGAATCACCATAGCTACCAAATCGATTAGCAAAAACGCACTTCCCGTAAACATCAATGCACGCAGTCGCAAGCCGATCGATGCCAACACGACGCAGACACACAGCACCAGCAACGACAGCAAGTGCCACCAACTGCCGCTGAGTATTTCTAGCATCGGCGAGACCAAGATGGTCAACGCTCCGACATAGCGCAAGGTATCGTGCGCACTGGCCGGGATCTCCTTGCGCATCAATTCGACAAGTGCAATTACGCTCACTCCCAGTGGCACCAGATATAGCTGCAGGTCGTACCATTGGAATGCGCGCCAGGCCAGCGCCAGTGCGACATTGAGAACCGCCAGTGCCAGCAGCACGTACTGCCGCTGCCCAGTGGCCGTGCCGTGATAGAAATAGATGGCCGCTGCCGACAACATAGCCAGCGTGCTGACCGCTGAATGCGCTCCTACTGCAAATCCTCCGACCGTATCGAAGAAGCTGGCATGCACGCCCCACAACGCAACGCATCCCGGCAGGATCAGACCGATCCGCTGGCATGTCTCCGCCGCGAAACCAAAACGTGGATGCTCGGCAATGTAGCGCCACAGGGTAAGCGCAGCCAGTGCTACGCTCAACAATACCAATTGCCCAATGCCCGCGCCAATGACCAGTACATGCTGCGCAATCAGGAAGGTTATGGCTAGAACGCAATGAAGCAACCCCATCCACAACCGTTGCACTGATTGCAGTCGCACGGAAACGCAGATCTCCACAGCAGCCATGACAACTATCGAAGCTGCGATAAGTGCGATCTCCAGGGGCACCAGTTGGCCTCCAACCAAGCTAACAACAATACCCAACGCGAAAGCCAAGCGTAGCACCGCCGACCAACTGTCTACGAGTTCGGGAGAAGCTGTGCGCCATGGTCGCTCAAATAACACCAGGTCAAACAACGCTACACCACCGACTACCAGCGGTAGGATATAGGGGACGGAACGCAACCAAGTCATCGGTGAGACTGAAAATATCCAGCCGTGGTTGCCCAACGCAAGTTCGACGACATAGAAGCTGAGCACGTGAGCCAAGACAGCCCAACCCGCCACTTCGGCGAGGCGTCGAGTGGGTCTGAGGTAGCCTAACGTGCTGGCCGCAATTGCTGCGGCCGCCAGAATATACCAGTCCAGGTAGAACAAGCTTCCAACTAGTATGAACAACAGGCCGTGTGCGCTATAGCGGCTGATTGTGAATCCAAGCCATTTCAGCTCCTGGGTTTGCTCATCGTCGCTGGGCCGACCGTCGCCCAGCAAACGCTGTCCGACAGTGAACATGCCGCATAGCCCAATACTCCACAGCAAGAGCAAGGCCACATAGGTAGCGTAGTGGGGTGCCAGGCTGATAGCCATGGTCGAGAGCCACAGTGGAAAGGCCATTACGCTGAAAACAATCAGACCCTGCCGTCGCAGAATGCCGGCCAGGGCGACCCAGGCGGCGATCACTAAAGTGGTCGCCAAGGGTAATGATATTGGGCTGAGCGTGGCGTTAGCCAGCAGCATCAGCGGCAAGTAAACGGCGGTAGCCAGACACAGTGTCGCTATTACGCAGACATCGCAGAGCGGTCCCACAAACGCTCCGACCAACTGCATCCGGCTACCGAGCGTACGCGGAGCGACGATCCAAAATCGCAGCCTGTGCGCACTCAACATGGCTGACCACTGCTGGAGACTTAGCCTGTGCAGTAAGACGCACGCGGCGATGGCAATGCAGGCGACCGCAATAGACATGCCGCCGATGGTATCTACCACACTGCCGCCCCGCTTGACCAATTCGACCCATCCTACGAGAGCGACAACAACCCACAAGTTGAGGCCGAGTGCATAGTGTTTGGTCCGGGCGGTCTGTAGTGCTAAGCAGATCAATAGCACTCCTCCCGCTAGGCTCATGTTCCACTGCGGATCGTGAGACAGAAGATAAGCCAGAGACAGCACGATCCAAATCAACGACAGTGCGTGGGCCAAGAGAATACTGCACAGATGCAATAAGCCACGAGCCTGGCCATCCGGGGCGAGCAGGCCGCAGTGGTCAAAAATGGCTGGTAGCGGAATGCGATTTATCCATCGATCTAGTGGACTGGCCAGGGTCATCAAGCCCAGCAGTAGTCCGAACGCCACTAAAATATGTTGCTCGGGCCACTCGACCCAATGCATGGCGTTGGCGACAGGTACAACAGTCGCGGTGGCTATTATCAAAGCTACCAAGCTGCCGATGATGTACCGTCGGTCGCGAAACAGCACGGCCATCGCAGTGAAGCTCGCGGCAGAGATCGCCGCCACAGGAAAACTGGCTTTCAAGTGTGTTAGCGAGAGGCCGAGCAGGGCTAGGCTTAGGAGGGTTACGAACGCTTGCAGGGGCCGGCTGAATTCGAAGCGGCGGCGATCGGCCATAATTCGGCTGGTGATGGCCAACATGCTCAGCAACGGCAGATAAGTCAAGCCGTAGAAGGCCAGCGGTAGGCGCTGTTCATCGACTGCTGCAGCCGCGCCAGCTTTAACCGACGCGACCAAATCCTCTACCAGAGTTGGCGCGCATTGATAAGCTACCACGAGCAGTATCAAACCACACCACACGAACCCCGAATGTCGCGTTTCATGGCCCGCCCACAATACAATGCCTGCTGCCACGAGCGCTGTCGGTACGACTGCATAGGTTGTCGTTCCCGTAAAGCTGAAGCCGATAAAGGACAGCCCAACGCCCAGCCCTAGCGTGGCTAGGCCGACGAAGAGCGGCAGCACAATAGGCCAGGGGAGTGGCCGCACCAGATCTCCCGTGCGCTGTTTGAAAACTTGCGCGACCGACCGCCCCGTAGCAAAAATGGTAGCCGCCAACATCACGCATCCAAACCCCAACCATTCAACGTTGATGGACCAAGCGGTTCGAGTCGCCAGGAGAATCAGGAACTGCCCCCCGAGTAGCGCGATAGGGAAGAAGCCGAAGATGCGTGGCCAGCGATGCTCTTCGGCCATCCAAAAAACATGGCGGTTCACCTTTACGACCCCCACGGTCATGACCAGCCAAAATACAGTGGAGATTGCAGCCGCCAGCCAGGGTGTCCAGGCTGCATCGATCCAGTCCATCCGCTGGACGGACGGCACCGCACCCGCCACGCACAGCAGGCAGTAGCTGAGATGGAACGTGCGTTGTTGGCCGCGCAGCAAATGTTCAAAGATTCGTTGGCTGAGAAACCAGGTTAGGGCTGCGGTTGGCAAGATCAACAACACCGCTTGCAGTGCACTCTCAGCGACACCCATCCAATTTGCCGCGCCCAACCAGTGCAGCGATAGAAATGGAATTGGCAGCAACAGCAGCGTGAGGACTTGCATCACGCTGGCGGTTGCCTGCAATCCCAAACGTCGACGGGCAAATTCCCCGAATACATAGGTTGCGCACGTGTAGGTGACAATCGTCACATACTTGATCGCAACTGGCCAGGTACTCCATTGGTTCGTAACCAACATTAAGCTCGATGCGAACACGATCGCCGCACCGATCACCAGCATCCAGCGGATGTTGTTTTGGTGAAAGAAGCTGTTGACAAAACGTTCCAGGAAGGAGCTTTGTCGATTGAGTGTCGAGTGGGGCAACTCCGTTGGCAGCCCGGCGGGCAGTGCATGTTCTGCCTGCTGCGAATCGAGCGGGTGGTCTGTGAGTGGGAACATGAGAGGGGTCCTTGTGGGGGGACGAAAGTCAAACGCTATCGTCTCCTATACAAAGCCTGTACCACACCGCAGCAGAAAGCCCCTGCATTGCTGCAACTCTGGACAAGGTAATGACTTGCGAAGTATCGCCAAGTCGCGGGTGCTACTCCCAAGCGGCTTTATTGCCTGCTGCAGCAGCGTCTCCGCTGCACATGACCGCAGGTTCAAACCTGCAGTGATTTGGGCTATACCACCTTCGCTTTGAATACCGTTGGGGCGAAAAGAAGTTCGCTCCACGAACCCATGTCGTTCGTGGATTGAATAGCACTGGCGAAGACTGGATCCCTTTAGAACGGGGAGAATTCTATCTCCAGTCGAAGGCGCCGCAGTGCTCTACCGCAACATTGAAATCAAGGACATTTCGGATTCCCGATAGGCTGAACTGCGTCAGTGCAATAGCAGCAGTTCTATACAAAACTAGTTGCCACTTCCACTCATGGCTGGGAACATCTCGCGAGCCATCTGGATACCGGCAGGGCCGACTAGCACCACGAAAATGCCTGGGAAAATGAACAACACTAGTGGGAAGATTAACTTAACGGCGGTCTTGGCAGCTTTTTCTTCAGCGATTTGATGGCGTCTGACGCGCATGGAATCGCTTTGAACTCGCAGCGCCGTGGCCACGCTCGAGCCAAACTTGTCAGCTTGAACCAGGATTGACGCTAGGGCTCGCAGGTCATCTACACCGGTACGGACTCCCAGGTCATTCAAGACTTGATTGCGTGCTCGCCCCATTTGCAAGTGTAGGTTGCACATACCAAATTCATCGGCAATGATGCGATAGCTCTTCTTCATTTCCGTAGCCACGCGACGCATGGCTTGATCCAGCCCCAAGCCAGCTTCCACGCACACGACCATCGAGTCGAGCGCGTCTGGCAGACCGTAAAAGATTTGCTGTTTGCGGCGTCGCCCGAGTTGGCTTAAGACTAAAATGGGAAGGTAGAAGCCGGCCGCTCCAATAAAGAGTGTGCGGATGATAGCCGCACTGGTAAAGCCGTACACCAGTAGCGACCCGCCACTGCCGAGTACCAAAAATGCTAAGCCGACAACGGCTCGCAGAGCCAAGTAGGTTACCGGTGCCGTCTCGCTACGGAAGCCGGCCTCGACCAGCGACTGGCGTAGTTTGCTCATCTCCTTTTCATTGGTCGGCGTCAGCGACTTGGCCAGCTTAGGAGCGCTCTTGGAGAGCGCTCGCTGGAAGGCTTGACTCTTACTGTTGTTTTTATTGCTCCGTCCGCGTGGGTCGCTCAACTCGGCCAAGCGTTGTTCGGCGCGATCATCCTCGGGTGAAAAAATGTACCCCAGGGCGAACCATGCGATAGCTCCGATGGCGACGAAGACGGCAATCGGCAGAATAACTGCGTTGGATAAGAATGCAAGCAACATGACTTAGACCTTGATATTAATAATCTTACGAATAACCAAAGCGCCTACGAATTGCATGACTAGGGCTCCGCCCAACAACATGCGCCCCGTCTCATCTCGCATCAGCACCATGGCATACTCATTGTTCAAATACAGCATGACCGCGTACAATGCTGGCGGCAGCGAGAGCAAGACGACACCCGATAGTCGCCCTTCGCCCGTCAACGCTTGAATAGCTCCGGACAGTTTGAATCGCTCGCGGATCAACGATCCGATCTTGTCCAAGATTTCTGCCAGGTCACCACCGGTTTGTCGCTGCAGCATGACCGCCGTGGCAAAGAAGCGCAAGTCCATATTGGGTACGCGTTCTGTCATTCCCTCCAAAGCTTCCTCAAGCGTAATGCCGAGATTCTGCTCTTCGAAAGCTCGTCCAAATTCACTTCCCAAGGGATCATGCATCTCGCTGGCGATCAGGCCGAATCCCGCCGCCAAAGAGTGTCCGGCACGCAGCGAGCGGCTGAGTAGTTCCAAGCCCTCGGGGAGCTGCTCGTTGAAGCGTTTGAAGCGTCGCTTGCGTTTTTGTAGCAACCACAACAGCGGCAACCCGCCGGGTATAATCACAAAGGCAGGTAACAAATATTTAGGGGTTGGAGTGGCTAGACATATTGCCGCGCCTGCTGCAGCGCAGGCTACGCAGATGGTCAAGAACTTTGCGCCCGACATCTCCACATTGGCTTGCTCCATCAACCGATTGATATTGCCAAATCGCGCCAGGAACTGATCCGCCTGAGTCGTACTGTCATCCAAAGAACTGCTGGTAAGCAGACTCGCCTCTTCGCGATCTGCGGCTCCGCGCCTGGCACTGGTCAATATCGACAAACGACTCTCAGCCGTGTTGTCGGTGCGCGGTTGTAGGGCTAATGCAGTACCAGCAATCAACGCGGTGACACCGATTCCTACGGCTATAACAATTACAATTGGAAGCATGTTAGACTCTTCGGGTTAGTTACAATCTCATTGGACGCAGCCTGGACTAGGCGTCCATGATCCTGCGTTCGCGGAACGCGCTGGCCGGCAAACGGACTCCGGCCGATTCCAGGCGGTGCATGAAGCTCGGACGGACGCCCGTGCATTCGAAATGTCCATGGGCGCGGCCTTCGGGATCGATGCCGTCCTGCACAAATCTGAAAATGTCCTGCATCACCACCGTATCTTGCTCCATACCGGTGATTTCAGTGATGTGCGTCACACGGCGAGGACCACCCTGCAAACGGTTGGCTTGGATGATCAAATTCACGGCGCTAGACAACTGTTGACGAATCGCCTTAATCGGCAAGTCATACCCGGCCATCATCACCAACGTCTCCAAACGCGCTACTCCGTCACGCGGATTGTTGGCGTGAATTGTAGTCAACGAGCCATCGTGTCCCGTGTTCATAGCCTGCAACATGTCTAACGTTTCACCCCCCCGGCATTCGCCGATGATGATTCGCTCTGGCCGCATCCGCAAGGCGTTTTTCACCAGGTCTGTAGCTGTTACGGCACCGTTGCCTTCGATATTGCGTGGGCGAGTTTCTAAACGAACGACGTGATCCTGCTGCAGTTGCAATTCCGCCGCGTCCTCAATCGTCACGATCCGCTGGTCGTTGGGGATGAAGCTGCTGAGCGTGTTGAGCAGCGTGGTTTTACCAGAACCCGTACCACCACAAATGATCATGTTCAAACGAGCCTTAATGCAGCCTTCCAGCAGCATCACCATCTCAGGGGTCAAGGCTTTGTAGTTCAGCAAGTCTTCCAACTTGAGGGGATTGGAACCGAAGCGGCGAATCGAGACGCACGCACCGTCGAGTGCCAGCGGTGGAATGATCGCATTGACCCGTGAACCATCCTCCAAACGCGCATCGACCATGGGGGATGTCTCATCCACTCGCCGACCAACTTTGGAGACGATGCGGTCGATAATTTGCATCAGGTGAGTGTTGTCGCGGAATTCGACGGAGGTCTTCTCCAAGCGACCGTTGCGTTCGACAAAGATGCTCTTCGGTCCGTTGATCATGATATCGCTGATCGTTGAGTCTTTGAGCAAAAACTCAAGAGGGCCCAGACCAAATGTCTCGTCGAGTACCTCTTCGATAATGCGATCGCGTTCAGTGCGGTTGAGCAGCGTATTTTCTGCATCGCACAAATGCTCGACTACTAAGCGAATTTCGCGTCGGAGCTGCTCGCCTTTCATATCGCCAATACGGCTCAAATCTAGCTTGTCGACCAGCTTATTATGAATCCGTCGTTTGACTTGATCGAATTCGTCCGCTTTGGACTGTTCCGGTGTACGGGTAGGCTGATTGATAGTCTTCATGAAATGCAATCCTGCAGGTCAATTGTGTACGACGTAGTGCCAGTTCGGCAAGCTTTACCCAATCGGGAAAACTGGCTGTGAAACACTACATTACAAATTGCGCAATTGCACGGATTGCAGAAAGAATTCTTAAAAAGCCCTACTTTGACGGTAGTTTTTTCGCCTTGTCGGAATGAGTAAGACGATCGGCCAGATAGACACGAGCCACATCAACCATATAACCCCTATCACCAGTCGCCAAACTGTGTTTCAGATAAGTGGCTGCCCGTTGGCTGTCCCCTAATGCGTCATAGTACAGACCGACATAGAGGGCCGCATAAAACTCTGCCCGTTGTCGCTGCGAACCGGGCTGCGTGTTGGCAGAGGCCGCCTCAAGGACTTGTGCTGGTTCCAGCTTCTGCTGCAGCATCTCTAACACGCTCATCAGCGGTTGCCGCCCGTCGCCACGACTAGGGATGACCGTCCTACGTGCGGCTTCGAGCCCCTGTGTCTTGGCCACGCACAGAAAGTACCAAGCGGAATTTTCAACATCGTCCGGGTTGACACTATGATGTGCTTCAAACTGCTTTGCACCGTCGGCAAATTTTCCGCAACTACATAACGCGATGCCACGTTGCCAATTGAATGGCGCCGAGTCGGGGAGCAGTTCGATCACGCGCTCGAACAGTGGCAAACTCTTGGCCGACGCGCCCGAACGATAGAGTATTTCTGCGGCATGCTGCAAAAGTTGTGGAGTATCGCTTGCCATTGCTGCTGCGGCGGACGCCTTAGCCGCCGCCTGCGAATACTGCTCTTGATTCAGTAAGTCGTTCGCCTGCCGCAACAATTGACTAGCCTCTTCCGAATTGACTGCCGAATTAACTGCCGGATCAACTACTGGATCAACTGCTGGAACCACTACCGAATCGGCAGCCGAGTCCAACTCAGCCAGCTTGAAGCGAGTGCAGACGACGGAGTGTTTTTCAGGGCCCGGACGGTACTTGATATAGGTCGTAGCTACAAGCGTGCCATCCGGCAATAACTCTACGCCGGGGTAGCCGCAATCGGTGACTCGATCCGCATAATTATGCAATAGCTTGACACGGTACTGTCCTCCATGTCCGCGTTTGATGTCGTCGTAAGTACCGACCCAAGCGACAAAATGGCCACGCGTGCTGCTATCCGGTGCCATATCGCGAAAGGCGAAGACGAACCTGCCATCATCGGCTTGAACTCCTATATGGCGATCACCGCTCAGACCCCAGGGAGTATCGATGGGTTCGTTCCAAGTTGCTCCTTCGTCGCTTGAGAACATCATCAAGCTGCGTCCTCGATGCGTGTTCTCGCGCATCAAGCAACATAGTTCGTCGCCCGCCGGCGAGCGAAACACGAACGGTTCGCACGGATCCTTGCCGGGAACTGAAGCCACCACGCGAGGGTCGGTCCAAGTGAATCCGCCGTCGCTACTGAGAGTTTGCAAGACCTGCAGCGGAGACTTGTCGTGCCCATCCGGCCCCTTGTGGTACAAACCCAAATAACGTCCGTCGTTGAGTCGCACGATGCTGCTAAAAGTCATCACGCAAGGAAAGCCCAGCGGTGGCATTTCCTGCCACGTTCGCCCGGTGTCTTCGCTCATGATGCTCGGCATACCTGGGCCAGCACGCGTGCCGAGCGAGGCTGAAAAAACCCATAACCGCTCTGTGCCCGAAGGGTCGACCATGCGATAGATGCTGGGACAGTTTTGATGAGTTGAAAAACCCGGCGGTAGCGAATCGTCCAGGCGAATCCAAGTCAGGCCACCGTCGTCGCTGCGCGCCATCGGCCCCGCAGCACCTCCGTGATTGATGCTCCACACACAAAACAACGTGTTGGTTCCGGGCAGCAAGAGCGTTGTCGGATGTCCTTGGTAAGTCTGTGGCGTGCCTGCGGCGATGACCGTCTGCCGCTGGCTCTCGCCCGAGATATCCAGCGTGGGAAGATCGGGACTGTCCTGTGCAGTTGCCGACCAAGCGAACGTCACAAGAAACAGCGAAAACAATCCGAGCAGCAGAGTTCTATTCATCCCAATTCCAATCATCAAATTAGCCGCTATGCAGTGGGTAGATGTCGAAGCAGACACAGCTCATTCTAGCATCTCCGGCGACTGGCTAGCGTCTCCGCCGCCTGAATCGAAAACGACTCGACATCGGGCCAACTATAACTATCGCAGCTATTGGTAGCCCAAGTCGCCAGACTTTGGGTAAACAGTAATTCTTCTCACGCTGCTTGACATGCTAAGCTGGCACGAATGAAATTAGCGAAAATGCGTGGCGACTAGCTCAGCACTTCCCGCATCGGTTCCACTTCTTAGCTTCCACTATTGACGACGAGTTGAGTCCTTCATGCACGATCTACTCCTACTCCTGTGTGTGGCCATGCTACTGGCTACCACGTTCTTTGGGTTGTCCATTAACGCAAGTGAATTGGAGCTCCGAGGCGATGAACGGCAACTTACGTCGGACGCTTATAATCACATGCTAACGAATGCGAGTGTTTGGTCGCATGACGGGGAGTGGATCTACTATGACGTGCGCAGCGACCCGTTCGGATCGGTCTTCGACGGAAACCGAATAGAACGCGTCCATGTTGCGTCCGGCGCGGTACAGACTGTTTACGAATCGCAACGCGCTGCTTGTGTGGGAGTCGTAACGGCGTCACCAGTGGCAGATCAAATCGTCTTTATACATGGCCCCGAAGATCCCTCGGCGAACTGGAACTACAATGCCTGGCATCGGCGCGGTGTCATCATCGATGGCGGAGTTGCCACCCATCCGATCAACGTGGACGCGCGCGACATTGAGCCGCCTTTCACGGCAGGTGCCCTGCGGGGTGGCAGCCATGTGCATACATTTTCAGCGGATGGAGAGTGGATTGCATTTACCTACGAAGACCACGTGCTTGCCGAACTGGACGCACTCCCTGAACGGGACCAATCTACACATGAACGCAATGCGCGCCAGATAGGCGTTAGCGTGCCTGCAGTATTTCTGCCACACAACCGCGTCGCCGTTGGCGATCGCAATTCGCGCAACCATGGCGGTCGATATTTTTCGGTAGTGGTTAGCAGCACGCTGGATCAGCCCCACCCAGGGTCAGATCAAATCTGTCGAGCTTGCGAAGATGCTTGGATCGGCAGTGCGGGCTATGTGCGCGATGATGGTAAGCGCCAACGACGGGCGATCGCGTTTCAAGGGGAAGTGGTCAGACCGGACGGGCGGCATGTGAGCGAAGTCTTTGTACTTGATCTACCCGACGATCTTACGCAGGCTGGTGAAGGTCCGCTTGAAGGCACCGCGACGACTCGCCCGCGTCCGCCCCACGGTGTGGCACAGCGGCGTTTAACATTCACCGCAGAACGAAAATATCCAGGAATCCAAGGGCCGCGACACTGGCTGCGCAGCTCCCCGGATGGAGCACGCATTGCCTTTCTCATGCGCGATAACGAGGGCGTAGTTCAACTTTGGACGGTCCGCCCGAGCGATCAGCAATTGGTCCAGTTGACGCGAAACCCACAGGACATTGCATCCGCGTTCACGTGGAGTCCCGATGGCCGATGGATCGCGCACACTATGGGGGGAAGTGTGTGCGTTACCAATACGTCGACTGGTGTGACGCAGCGTTTGACGCAGGTCTTTGCGGCTGCCGAGGCTCCAAGGGCTGAAGCGTGCGTGTTCTCGCCGGACGGCAGGCAGATCGCATATGTCCGCCCCAAAGTTGACTCGGCGGTTGACTCGGCGGTTGACTCGGCGGTTGACTCGGCGATTGACCCGGCGGTGCTCGCCGATCATGCAACCGCCAATCGACGGCCAACTCACAATCAAATTTTCATCTGTAAGATGACGGCTCGATAGAGTGTTTGGTTCCACCAACGTAGAACGGGCACTCCTGCCCGTTTGCAACGTAAAACGCGCACTCTTGCCCGTTTGCAACGTAGAACGCGCACTCCTGCCCGTTTGCAAAGTAGATCGCGCACTCCTGCCCGTTTGCAAAGTAGATCGCGCACTCCCGCCCGTTTTATACCCCACAACTTTTCACGAGTCTTTTCCCTATCGATTTTCTTGCGTTAGCTCTGCTCGCACTGGATCCTCTCCCTCTGGGAGAGGTCGAGCCTAAGCGAGGGAGAGGGCAAGCGCAATCTACATCTGTGCAATCCGTTAATCCGTTTCCGCCCTCCCCCTTCCGCCCTCCCCCTCGCCTAGGCTCGACCCCTCCCGCGCGCGGGCAGGGGTACGATTCGCGTGGGCAGGGAATGGCTTGTGGGGTAAAAACGGGCAGGAGTGCCCGTTCTACGGCTTGTGGGGTAAAAACGGGCAGGAGTGCCCGTTCTACGGCTGTGGGGTAAAAACGGGCAGGAGTGCTCGTTCTACGGGGCGCACTTAATACTTTACGGGTGAGGTCAAGCGTTTGACGGTTTCGCGCATCAATCGGCTGGGAGGCTCCAAACCGGTAAATAGCTTGTACTGGTAGGCAGCCTGCCTGACAAACATGTCTAGGCCGTTGATCACAAAGCAGCCTTTGCTTTTTGCATCTTTGATAAACAGCGTCTGCTCGGGAGTGTAGACAGTGTCAAATACGATCACATCCGAATGGAATTTTTCAGCCAGATAGGGGCTGCGATCGATGTCGGGATGCATGCCCACGGGTGTGCAGTTGACCAGGATGCCCACGCGCAGTTCGTGTCGCTGCGCCCAAGGTATGGCGCGGCCGCCAATGGCCCTCGCCAATTCCTCTGCGCGATCCTGAGTGCGGCTGGCAATGGCGACATCAGCCCCGCGCTGCCGCAAACCATAGCCGATTGCGCGAGCTACCCCGCCGGCACCCAGCAACAGCACGCCTCGTCCCCGGAACAGATCTTCTTCGCGGACCGTCTGATTGCGACTCACAGTCTGAGTCTTCATCGCCTCAGTCAAACAATCCATGGCCGCGCGGTAGTCCGTGTTGTAACCGCTGGCCACTGGTGGCTGGATCGATACCGTGTTGATCGCTCCAATCCCTTGACTGGCCGACTCGGCTTCGTCCATCAGCCCCAGCATCGCCTCTTTGTGAGGGATCGTGACGCTCAACCCTTCTACGCCAGATTGCTTGCACCATTCCAGAAATAGAGGCAGCTCTTCAGATATGATGCGAAAGGGAAGGTAGCGACAGTTGAGCCCGTTGTGATGAAAAGCCGCATTGTGAATCTGTGGGCTGAGCGAGTGGGCCACAGGATCGGCTACCACGCCAAATAGACGAGTGGTTTCGTCGATCTGCTGCGGACGATAAACATCGCGCATGGTTTCAAAGGTGATTTGTCCTGGAGCAATCTTGCGCTCCGACGAAATAGTGGTGAAGGTAAAAGGCGCACCGTAGCGCAGGCCCAAAATTCGGGTGACCGCGCCCATGTCCCCCATACATAAACCGATAGTTGGGATCGTGGCCGATTCAACCAGCCGCAGCATGCGGATGCAGTCGGTAAATGAATTGGCCATCGTGGCGATCTTGACCACGTCGGCGTCCATGGCGGCCAAGCGGGCGTGAATCTCCTCTAGATCTTCAGGCGTGCGTTCAAAATCGTGCAAACTGACGATGCGCTTGGTCGCCCCGTAGCGTGGAATGCTCTCGGCGATGTCATCTTCCAGATCGACAAAGTCGACCCCACTGGCAATCGCGCTGCGCAGCAACATCAATCGCTCTTGTTCGGTTTTCTCCCAACGCCCGCCGTCCTCTTTGCGGCGACAGGTGATCACCACCGGACAATGCCGCTGGGCGAGCAGGCGTTTGAGGTCGATATGTCGCCCGATATAGTCGAGTCGCATTTCGACCAAGTCGGCCCCTTTTTCGGCCAGATACTGATACTCGGCAAGCATGGCCTTATGGCGACTGCGGCCAATCGTTACACACAACATACAAATTCCAACATCTCAAAAGCAGGGTGGATCGGCGGGGGACGAACTTCCATTCGCTCGTGGACAACTCTACCGAACCGTGGTCGTCAGAGCACCATCGATTTGCCAACTTAGAAATCGACGCAGCAATTCAATGCCGGGTTCGGTCAGAAAGCTCTCGGGGTGGAATTGCCAACCTTCCAGCGGATGCACGCGATGACGCACTCCCATGATCGTGCGCTCCCCGTCGGCCGCATCGACCCAGGCTGAGACCTCCAGTTCCGCAGGTAGACTCGCCGGTTCGATCACCAGCGAATGATAGCGAGTGGCGATGAACGGATTGGGCAGTCCCGCGAAAAAGCCACGGTTGTCGTGGGCAATCGCGTCGGTTTTGCCATGCATCAACTCCGCCGCACGCACGATCGTGCCCCCCAAGGCTTGACCGATCGCTTGATGCCCCAAGCAGACGCCCAAAATTGGGAATTCGCCCATCAATTGCGCGACGATGGCTAGGCTGATACCAGCTTGGTCAGGCGTGCACGGGCCGGGCGAGATCAATATCCGCTCCGGCTGCAGTTGGCGAATTTCTTGAATCGTGATTTTGTCGTTGCGCACGACGCGCACGTCTACGGCTGGATCGATCTCGCCCAGACGCTGGACTAGATTGTAAGTAAACGAATCGTAGTTATCGAGGACTAAAATCATTAGTGGTTCTGTGCTGGTGGGGAACCGGCCGAAAAGGTCTATTGTAACTCAGATCGCTTTTCCGAAAAGCTCGCTCTCGGAGGTGGCTAACGTGGGATAAGCTTCCAGCTTGTCTTGATATCGTTCAGTGACAAGCTGGAAGCTTATCCCACGGGAATGACAAGCTAGAAGCTTATCCCACGGGAATGACAAGCTAGAAGCTTATCCCACGGGAATGACAAGCTAGAAGCTTATCCCACGGGAGTGACAAGCTGGAAGCTTATCCCACGGAGGATGAACGTTATACTGTGGAGAGCACCCGCCAATAACGCCACAAATGGATTTATGATATGCCCAGCCAACCGTCGCTCGTGATAATTGTTACGACCCCAACCCTCCTAACGCAAACGCTAGCAAGACTCACTCGGCCCAGCGCTTCGGCTTTAATGGCGCTGTTTCTGTTGATTGGCCTAGTCGCCGGGGCGGCAGGTTTACCCCATGCCGCCGCACAAGCACCTGCGGGAGACGTGCTGGCCGATGATCCGCCTCTGGCAGCCAAACTGCAGGGAGAGCTGTTGAGCGAAATCCGTCAACTGACTTTCGAAGGCAAGCGCGCAGGGGAGGGGTACTTCTCTGCAGACGGCCGACAGATCGTGTTTCAAAGCGAGCGTGAACCGGGCAATCCCTTTTTCCAAATCTATACCATGGATCGCGAAAACGGCGACGTGCATCGCATCTCACCGGGCATCGGCAAGACCACATGCGCTTGGCTGCACCCTGACGGGCGGCGGGTACTGTATGCTTCGACGGAGTTTGATCCGGCGGCGGAGCAGAAACAGCTCGACGAAATTGCCTTTCGAGCCAGCGGGGAGAAGCGACGCTACACCTGGGACTATGACCCTGCATAC
>CAKQNH010000003.1 GCA_934255105.1 uncultured Pirellulaceae bacterium | reverse complement strand
AGCCATCCAATAGTTTTTATTCTTACGAAACGTTGCAAACGGGTTCGACATCCTGTTAAATCCTAACGAACTGCACTGCGAATTGAGTTCAATGATCGAATTGGGGGTAGGCAAAGCCGCAGAAAATACGTCTTCCGCGCACTTGCTCAAAACCTTGGCCTAAGCTATCTACTGTTTAGCGGCCAGACACCGCGCGGCTTGCAAGCCGAGCTTGTCAAGTCGTAAGGATAGCAAGGATTTGCGTTTTTGCAGATACGAGGTTGGCGTTTTCGGCCTGAATCTGCATTGGCCCGCCTCGTTTGCCCAAAAGATTGCATTTTCCCCCTTATTTTCGCAGCGACCTTCTCGGTCGCGAGCCTCAAACCGAGTTTCCAGGGAACGATGAGCAACCAAAAATCGCTAGTCATTGTTGAATCCCCAGCCAAAGCGCGGACCATCTCCAAATTCCTCGGCA
The DNA here is from genome assembly GCA_934255105.1 of uncultured Pirellulaceae bacterium. Taxonomy (GTDB): domain Bacteria; phylum Planctomycetota; class Planctomycetia; order Pirellulales; family Pirellulaceae; genus Aureliella. The sequence goes on along the minus strand of CAKQNH010000003.1, from coordinate 30,730 downwards.
AGGACTTTGTCGTGGAGGCGAGCATTGGCCACATCCGCGATCTGCCCTCGGGGCGCAAGGAAGTGCCGGAGAAATTCAAATCGGAAGAGTGGGCCTACTTGGGGGTCAACGTCGATGACGAGTTTCAGCCGATATATGTTGTCCCTCCCGAGAAGAAGAAGCAAGTCACCAAGCTGAAGCAATTGCTGAAGGATTGCAAGGACCTCTATCTGGCGACGGACGAAGACCGCGAGGGAGAAGCCATCTCATGGCACCTGCGCGAAGTGCTCAATCCCAAAGTGCCCGTCCATCGCTTGGTGTTCCACGAGATCACCAAGGACGCCATCCAGTCGGCCTTGAAGTCGCCTCGGCAGATCGATGAGGCGATGGTCCGGGCGCAGGAAACTCGCCGCATTCTCGACCGCCTATACGGCTATGACGTGTCGCAACTGCTGTGGAAGAAGGTCCGTCCCAAGCTTTCCGCCGGTCGTGTCCAGAGTGTGGCGGTTCGCCTGATCGTCGCTCGAGAACGGGAGCGCATGGCCTTTCACAGCGCGACCTATGCCGATCTAGTAGCCACGCTGGCACCGACGGATGGCAAGGTTTTCAATGCGGCTATGGTCAGCTATCAGGGCAAACGAATTCCTAGCGGCAAAGACTTCGATTCGACCAACGGACGCCTCAAAGACCCGGCCGCCTTCCTGCTGCTCGACGACGCGGCGGCAAAGCAACTGGTCGAACAACTCAAAGACTCGCCGTTCCAAGTCAACTCGATCGACAAAAAGCCATTCAAAGAGCGACCCAAGCCACCATTTACCACTAGTACGCTACAGCAAGAGGCAAACCGCAAACTGGGGTTTACTGCTCGAAAAACCATGCAGGTCGCCCAGAATCTGTATGAAAACGGCTATATCACCTATATGCGGACCGACTCTATCACGATGGCCAAAGAGGCTGTCCAAGCGGCCCGCGATCTGGTGCGCGAGAAATATGGTCAGGATTTCCTGCATCCCGAAGAGCGGACCTACTCTTCTAAGGTCAAAAACGCGCAGGAGGCTCACGAGGCGATTCGCCCAGCCGGAACTCCGTTTCAATTGCCCAAAGATGTGCAGGGCAAGCTCAACGCGGAGCAGTTCAAGCTGTTTGACATGATCTGGAAGCGGACCATCGCCAGTCAGATGGCCGACGCCAGCAAAGAGCGGACAACCGTTACAGTCGCCGCCGACGAAGCGATTTTCCAAGCCTCCGGTACGACGATTACGTTTGAGGGCTTTCTACGCGCTTACGTCGAAGGGATCGACACGCCTGAGGATGAAAGCGGGCACCAAGAGGTCTTGCTGCCAACCATGTCCGAGCAGCAGCGGTTGGAATGTCGCGAACTCGAATCCAAATTGCACACCACGCAGCCGCCAGCCCGCTTCACGGAAGCCTCGTTGACACGCACGCTGGAAGAGCGCGGCATTGGCCGTCCGAGTACCTATGCGTCGATCATCGATACGATTCAGCAGCGCGATTACGTGTTCAAGAAGGGCAATGCACTGGTCCCCAGTTGGACCGCCTTTTCGGTGATCCGGCTGTTGGAAGATCACTTCGGAGCGCTGGTCGACTACGACTTCACCGCTCAGATGGAAGATTATTTGGACGAGATCAGCCGCGATGAGAAGGGTTTTGTCGAATATCTCAGGCAGTTTTACTTGGGTGCCGAGACCGGTTTGAAGCCGCTGCTCAAATCCAAGATCGAAGAGATCGACCCCCGCGCCTCCAGTCGCTTCAGCTTGGGGACTCCGGCTGAAGGGGAGTTCCGCGAAGAGGTTTTCGTGCGCGTGGGCCGGTATGGTCCGTTCATTGAGCAGGGTGAGCGCAAGGCGAGTATCCAGGAAGATGTTCCACCGGACGAAATCTGTCTTGAAAAAGCGCTCGTGCTGCTGGAGGAATCTGCCAAGGGGGACGAACCTTTGGGGCACTGCCCGACGACGGGCAAGCCCGTATACATCAAATCGGGCCGTTTCGGACCGTACATTAAATTGGGGCATCCCGATGACGAAGACGCGCCCAAGAACGCGGGTTTGCTCAAGGGCATGACGGTAGAAGACGTGACGCTGGAGGTAGCTCTGCAGCTCTTGTCTCTGCCACGCGAGCTGGGGGAGCATCCCGAGACGAAGGAACCGATCATAGCCGCCAATGGCCCTTACGGTCCGTACGTCAAATGCGGCAAGGAGACGCGCAGTCTGACGGCTGAAATGTCTCCTCTGACGGTGAGCTTTGAGCAGGCGATCGAGCTGCTATCCAAGCCCAAGACGGGTGGACGCGGACGCGGCAAGAAGGAACCGCTCAAGACATTTGAAGTGTCGCCGGTGACCGGCAATGAAGTTCAGTTGCTCGACGGCAGCTACGGCCCCTACGTCACCGATGGCGAGACCAATGCCAGTTTGCCACGCGATGCCAAGGTCGAAGATTTGACCTTTGAGATTGCACTGGATCTCTTGGCCGTTCGCGCGGCCACGGGTGGTGGCAAGAAGAAAAAGAAGAAGGCTGCCAAGAAGGGGACTGCGACTAAGGCTGCGGCCAAGAAGAAGGCACCCGCTAAGAAGAAAGCCGCCAAGAAAGCCGCCAAGAAAGCGGCACCCAAGAAGGCTGCCGCAAAAAAGACTCCCCGGCAGGAGGCTTCCGCCGAAGATGGGGCGTGATTGCTTGGCTCTGCAGTAGAGGCGTGCTACGGTAATAGAGCTCATAGCCTATCAGCAGTAACAGCTCCGCCGGAACAGCGCTGTGCGCGTTACGAGCCTATGATGTGTACACGCTTGCAAGCAAAACTTTCGCTAAACGATGGCTGCTATTATGACAGATGTAGTACCTGCTTTCGATTCGATCTTGCTCGTCTCCTTCGGTGGCCCCGAAGGCATGGACGATGTCGTACCGTTCCTGGAGAACGTGCTGCGAGGTAAGAATGTCCCACATGAGCGGATGCTGGAAGTGGCCGAGCACTATCGGCAATTCGATGGAGTGAGCCCGATCAACGAGCAGAATCGCGCGTTGATCGCCGCCTTGCGAACAGAGTTGGACCGGCGAGGAATCAAGCTGCCAATCTATTGGGGGAATCGCAATTGGCAACCACTGCTGCCCGATGCACTGCGGCAAATGCGCGATGATGGACGCCAGCGAGCGATCGCTTTTTTCACCAGCATGTTCAGTTGTTACTCTGGGTGTCGCCAGTACCGCGAGGACATCTTGAGAGCCCAGCGAGAGGTTGGCGAGGGAGCGCCGCGAGTTGAAAAAGTTCGCAAAGGCTTCAATCATCCCAAGTTCATCGCCGCTCAGGCAGATTGCGTTCAGGGCGGTCTACAATCTCTACCCGAAGACCGGCGCGCGGCGGCCAAGCTCCTGTTTAGCGCTCACAGCATTCCGATGTCGATGGCTGATAATAGCAATTACGCATTTCAGTTGAACGAGGCTTGTCGCTTAGTGGCTGAGGCGGCGGGGCACGAGAACTGGGAGCTGGTCTATCAGAGCCGCAGTGGTCCGCCGCAGCAAGCGTGGTTGGAGCCTGATATTTGCGACCGCATTGAACGGTTGTCCGCGCAGGGGATTCGCGACGTGGTGGTCGCCCCCATCGGTTTTATCTCCGATCACATCGAAGTGCTTTTCGACTTGGATACGGAAGCCAAGCAAGCCTGCGAACGATTGGGAATCGGCTTTGTACGCGTCCCCAGCGTGGGTGTACATCCGCAATTCATAAGCATGATAGCCGACTTGCTGGAAGAGCGGATTGTGCCACTTGAGACTCGCGTCAGCGTGGGTCGACTGGGGCCCAGTCACGATGTCTGTCCGATGGATTGCTGCCTCTACCCCCGCGCGGCGGGAGGAGGCAGGCCAGGGGTCACGGATCCAGCGAAGACTTGTCCGTGAGCGGCTCGTCAGTGAGCGGCTTGTCAGTGAGTTGGAAGCGATCGAGCAGACGATAGAGTTTGCGGCGATGAATGCCCAGCGCCCGCGCTGCACGAGCCTTGTTGCCATTGTGTTTAGCCAGCACCTCTAGCACGTGCAGACGGGATATATCATCCAGCGAATCACCGCCGGGCGGGGGTGATAGATCGCTTGAGGCTAGCTGGGTAGCGCGTGGGTCAGCGGCTGCCGGCGCCGACTCACCGCTGGGCCTGTAGGGGGCCGAGGTGAAACCGCCGCCAAACTCGCGCGGCAGGTCGTCGAGAGTGATCTCTTGTCCGTCCGCCAAGATCGTGGCTCGCTGCACGATGTTGATCAGTTCGCGGACGTTCCCAGGCCAAGCGTATTGGTTCATGGCTTGGCGCGCTTCTGGGTCGACACTCCAACCGGGCGGGAGGAAATGATCGATTAGCAGGTCGACATCGCCCACTCGCTCGCGCAGCGGAGTGAGCGGTAAGGGGAGCACGTTGACGCGATAGTATAGATCTTCACGAAATCGCCCTTGCTTGACATCCTCGGCCAGGTCGCGGTTGGTGGCTGCGATGATGCGCACGTTGACTCGTCGCTCCTTGTGGGAACCGATGCGTCGCATGGAGCCATCCTCTAGCACGCGCAGCAATTTGGGCTGCAGGGCTAAAGGCATCTCACCCAATTCGTCGATGAACAGCGTGCCGCCATCGGCCACTTCGAACAATCCCAGTTTCTCGGCCGTGGCCCCAGTGAACGAACCCTTCTGGTGGCCAAACAGTTCACTTTCGACCAGCGATTCGGGGAGTGCCGCGCAGTTGACCGTCACGAATGGTCCCGTGGCCAGCAGGCTACCCCGTTGAATCGCCTTGGCGACAATCTCCTTACCTGTGCCACTTTCGCCCATGATCAGGACGGGCTTATCCGTGGGGGCAATTCGGCTAATGAGCCGATTCAGGTTCTGGATACAGGGGGAATTGCCAATCAGTTGTGGAGCGTTCTGACTGCGAGAAATGATGGCCTTGAGCTTCTTGTTTTCGCGTCGCAGGTGCCCGCGCTGTCGTGCCAATTCACAGTGATGTTCTAGATCACCCAGCGGGCAGGGTTTGGTCAGATAATCGCTGGCGCCCATCTTCATGGCTTGTACGGCCGATTCGATAGTGCCCTGGCCGGTCAAGATGATGACTTCCATTTCGAGCGCGTTGTGTCGCACGTGGTGGAGCAGTTCTATGCCTGACATGCCTGGCATATTCATATCGAAAATGCCTACATCGAAATCTTGCTCCTCGCACAACTGAACGGCTTCCGCTCCGCTGGCCGCTGCGGACACTCGATAGCCTTTGCGCTGCATCCATCGCGCGCTGGCATCGCGAAAGTCGTCATCATCTTCGACGATGAGGATCGAAATCTGCTTATCAGTTACTGGTTGCATAGTTTCAAATTGGCTCGTCGTGGGATGGTAATTTATTGGGCAGGTGGGGCAATTCTATATGCACGATTGCGCCGCCGTCGTGTGCATTGTCTACAAAGATACGTCCGTCATGCGCATCGACAATGCGCTTGCAAATAGCCATACCCAAACCAGTCCCCGAGGTTTTGGTAGTGAAGAATGGTTCGAACAATCGCGAGAGCGATACCGGTCCCATACCGCTACCATAATCGCGGACCTTAGCTCGATGCCACAGGCGGCCATCGATCTCGACGGTGGAGAGCGCCACGTCGATGCGGCAGTCTCCTTGGCTGGCAGCGATGGCATTTTCAAAGATGTTGCGAAATAGCTGGCGAATGCGATGTGCATCGACTCGCAGCTTGGCCCCGTCGGTGCGATCATCAATCCGCAGTTGATGCGTATGCTCTTTGAATTCACATTGCAGATCGTCGAACGGCAAACGCAGCAGATCGGCTAACTGGTGGTCACCATAGCTCAGCGTGATGGGGGCTGCGTAGCTGCGGACTTCTTCGTAGTTGTGGTGTAGGTCATTCAGCGATCGGCGAATGCGCTGGATCAGATCGAGCTGATCGGTCTGATCGGTTTGTCCCGGCAGGTCCAGTTCCAGCAGATCTAGGCAGGCTCGCGCTCGCTGCAGCGCATTGCGGCTTTCGTGAGCTAAGCCGGCGACCACTTGCCCAATAGCCGCCAAGCGTTCCGATTGCACCAGGCGCTGCTGGGTTTCTTGCAATTCGGTGATGTCGGTGACCAACCAGATCTCGTGAGGGTCGTAGCGGTAGCCGGCGATCTCCAAGCAGCGATGCCGGCCGTCTTTGCGAACGATTGGAAAGCGAAATGCGGAAGAAAAATTTGCGGCTCGGTTCTGGTGGTAGATCTCGGCGCATTGGCCCGCCTGCCCCTGGCACAGTATCGCAAACCACTGTTCGATCGTAGCGATCTCGTTGGCCGCATAGCCCGTCATCCGCTCCAGCGTCTTGTTGCCGAACAACCGCTGGCCATCCAGATAGATTGCCCCGGCAGGTAGGTTTTCTACCAAGAACAGCATGCGCCGCTCGCTGCGCTGCAGCGCCTGCCGCACACTATAGATTTCGGCCAACGAATTGAGCCGATTGCGCAGCGTTTCGGGTTCGACCGGCTTGATCAAATAGTCATGGACGCCGGTGCGGATAGCCAGGATGGTGCTATCGATGTCTGCATAGCCAGTGACAATGAGTATGGCCGCGTGGGGGGCGCGGGTTTTAAGTTCCTCCAGCAGGTCGCTACCGTCGGCATCGGGCAGCTTGCGGTCGAGCAGGACAGCGAAGAAGTTGTCGAGGCTATCCAGCGTGCGCAATTCGGCCGCGCTTCCGACCATCTCGACATAATAGCCATCCAGTCGCAACACGCGGCGGAGGCTGCGCCGCGTGGCTTCGTCGTCATCCACGATCAGAACCGAAAGTGGCGCTGGGTCTGTCATTCGCATTGCCCACTCGGATGAAGCGTCTTAACTTGACTGATCAACTGCTGGACATCGAGCGGCTTGCTGAGCCAGTTCTGAGGCTTGCGACGCGATGCGAATGGGGCCGCAGGCGATGCATGCGAATCGGCAGCATGCGCGGCTATGCGGATCTGTTCCGAGGCAGCGTAGGCAGTCATAAAGATGGTGTCGACCCGAGGCAAGTGATCGCGAATCAGCCGACAGGCAGTCGGTCCATCGATCCCCGGTAGGCGAACGTCGGCCAGCACACAATCCGGTTCAAACTGCCGGGCTATACTAACAGCCGACTCACCGTCGGCGGCCAGTTCAACTTCCAGGCCGAGACCGCGAAATATTCTAGCTAGCGAGTGGCGAATGCCATGGTCGTCATCGATGATAAGCAGCCGTTGGCGTTTAGCGGTCATGGGCACGCTCCGAGACGGCTTCGCTGCGCGGAGCGAGTGCGCTCGCTGCCGTCGGATCGCTTACCGAAGCCAGCCCCGCGTCTGCATGCAGATCGCCTGCTGTCGGTCGCAGATCGCCAACCGACGGCGAAGTTGCTGTCGATGGCCAACTCGCTGTTGAAGGTCGCGCTAACGTCAAGCAAAAACAGGCGCCGCGGTGGGGCGAATCGAGCAGCTCCAATTGACCATGATTCCACTGCGCATAACGCTGGGAGATCGATAGCCCCAGCCCGATACCATTGGCTTTGGTCGTAAATAGGGGCTCGAAGATCGCCTCGCGCGCCTCGGCAGCTACGCCTGGGCCGCTGTCGCAGACGGTCAATCGAGCGTGTGTGGCGTCGTGAGACAAGGTCACGGAGAGCGTACCGCTGCCTTGCATGGCTTGCACCGCATTGCGGAACAAGTTGATCAGCACGCGCGAAATTTGCTCGCAATCCGCCTCGACGGCCACCCGCCCCAAAAGCTCAGCATCCGGCGGGAGAAATGTGACACTGGCCGGTATTGGGTAATTGGCTAGAGCTTCGTCCAGGATCGCTTTCAAGAGGACCGGTCTGAGATGCGAGGGAGGATCGCGGGTGAAGTCGAGCAGTTCGCTGACGATGCGATCGGCTTTGCCGACCGCTTGATTGATCTCTTCGATGCACTCGCGAGCTTCGGGGCCAAGCTGATCGGCCAAGGTTTGCAGGTAGTAGGCATCGTTGCGGATTACACACAGCGGTGTGCGAATTTCGTGTGCGACTCCAGCCGCCAACTGTCCCAGTAGCGCCAAACGCTCTAGGGTATGCTGTTGTCTGGCTTCGCGTTCGGCGCGGCGCCTGGCGGTCGCGTCTAGGATATTGGCCAGGATGTATGTACCGTGCTCCGTGGTCAGGGGATGCAAGCTGATGTCCACAGGAAAATCGCTACCATCGCGGCGACGAGCGAACAAATCTCGACCGGCAGCCATGGTACGCGTTTGCGGGTGTGACATATAGCGCGCCATTTGTTCTGAGTGTGCGACGTGGTGTGCGGCAGGGATCAGTATGGCTACGGGTTGCCCGACGAGCTCTGCTTCTTGGTAGCCAAAAAACTCGAGTGCGCGACCGCTGACGAGCACGATTTTGCCTTGACCATCCACGAGCAGCAGGCCTGCGGGAGAGGCTTGGACGATCAGGCGGAAAAGTTGTTCATCGGCGACTAACAACCGCTCATTAATGGGCATATCTCTATTGCCAGTCTTTGCGACGGGCGATCCAGACAGAGCGGGTTGAGTGATGTAGCACGTGGCGAGTAGCGCTTCCCAGGAAAAACTGAGCCAGCGACGATCTTCCGGTATCGCCAATAAAGATCAAATCCCCTTGCTGTTCGTCGGCCAGGTGAGCCAGCGCATCGCCCACATGCTTTGTCTCCCGCACATGGTAGCTGACCTGGGCCGCACATGTGGAGGCAGCCACTAGGGCTACCAGTCTCTGCTCGCTTTCAGCGATTGCCTGTGGGTCGTACACTTGGTCTTCAGGTTGCAGGCTGGGGCGTTCCAGCAGCGTGGTGAGTTCGAGCTGGGTGTCGCTCGTCCAGTTGAGTGCAAAAAACTGCTCGGCTGCGACGACAGAACCAGCGGAGCCGTCGTAAGCCAAGAGGACTCGTAGCGGAGCGGCCGTTCGATCGGTCGCGGGGGGGCGGACAACGAGCACTGGGCAGGCCGCGCGATGGGCCACATAATCGCTGGTGCTCCCTAGCAGCACGCGGGCTATCAAAGAGTGTCCGCGCGCCCCCAGGACGATTAGGTCTGCGTCCCGTTCTCGGGCGGTCTCCAGGATGATGCGACTGGGATGTCCTTCCAGCAACAGGTGCTGGGCATTGGCCGACAGCGGCCCGAGGTGTGGCAACACGGCTCGATAGTTCTGCAAGGCCGTCGCCCGCGAGGCCTCGCGGATCTGCACCCACACTTCGGCGTCGATTTCATCCATCGGGGTATCCACGATGGCTGTGACGACCGAGATCTGCGTCTGCTCTGGTAGCGGCAAACGTTTTAGAAGACGCGCCGCCTGGAGCGACTCGTCGGACCCGTCCAAAGCCAAAATGATCCGCATCAATATCCCCTTTTCAAGTGGAAATCTCTAGATAGCCGCGCGGTGGAGCGGTAGCAACCGACGGACAATTGCAAACAGCGGGCCATCGGAGCGGTTTATTGGCAAGCTGGAAGCTTACCCCACGGTTTATTGGCAAGCTGGAAGCTTACCCCACGGTTTATTGGCAAGCTGGAAGCTTACCCCACGGCTTATTGGCAAGCTGGAAGCTTACCCCACGGCGTTTTCCTCAAATGAGGGGCTACAGTGCTGAGTACACTCGCACGCCTTGTTTCGCTCACTTGCTAGCGAGAGTGAATATAATAGAGCGTAGCGGAAGTACCCACGACTGAAGTATCCAAGACTTTCGATCCCTGCCAAGGTGCGGAGGCGGCCACCGCTTTCGGCGTCCCCAGCGACCTGATTTGGACGCACCAGCGACCTGATTTGGACGCAGTGGTATAGTGAGTACGCACCCCCTCAATATTAGCTTTTCCCTGGACTTTTCACTGGATTTGTCGGCATGTCAGCCATCCGTTCAGAGATTCGAATATCGGCTCGACCAACTCCTCGGGCGGATGCCCCACGCGCTGGCTGGCGCGTCTGGCCGCTGCTTGTGGCGCTGCTTGCCGGCGGTGGCCTCATTGGGGCCGCTCCCAGCACGGCCTCGGCGGCGTCCCCCAATGAGCATCGGATCCCGCAAGTCGCCTTAATCAATGCCGCTTTTGAGAAGCAGTGGGCCGAGATGGGCTTGGTCCCGTCACCGGTCGAAGATAACGCCAAATGGTGTCGCCGCGTCTATTTGGATCTGATCGGTCGCATCCCGACCTTTGAGGAGCTGCGAGAGTTTTCGCAGGATCGCGATGCCAAGAAGCGGGAGAATCTGGTTTCAAAGCTGCTGGATGATCCTCGCTACACTGAAGAGTTCGCCGATCATTGGGCGACCATTTGGAGCAATGTGTTGATTGGTCGCAGCGGCGGGAACAGTCGTCAGTCGCTTATCGATCGGGACGGGATGGCCAAATACTTGCGCGACTGTTTTGCGCGGAACAAGCCCTACGACCGGATGGTCTACGAGTTGGTGACCGCCACGGGGTCGACCAAGCCAGGCGAAGAGAATTTTAATGGAGCGACTAATTTTCTGGTCGACAAGGTCAACGATGAGCGCGGCACATTGGCCACATCGTCCACCTCGCGGATTTTCCTGGGGATGCAGGTCCAGTGTACGCAGTGCCACAATCATCCATTCAACCAGTGGAAGCAGCAGAAATTCTGGGAATTTAATTCATTCTTCCGTCAGACGCGGGCGCTGCGGCGGTATGCCGATGGTAGCCGCGACATCGATCATGCTGAGTTGATCGATCAGGACTTTGCGGGCGAAGGTGGTCGTCCGAGCGAGGCTGACGTCTACTTTGAAGAGCGCAATGGCATGTCTCGCGTGGCCTATCCCGTGTTCATCGACGGGACCGCTATCGACCGCAGCGGCTATGTGGAGCAGACCAATCGCCGCCATGAGTTGGGCAAGCTGATGCTTGGCAATGAGTTCCTGGACAAGATGTTGGTCAACCGGATGTGGGCTCACTTTATGGGGTACGCGTTTTCCAAGCCGCTGGACGACTTGGGGCCGCACGCCACGATTTCGCATCCGCAACTGCTGGAGGAACTGGGGCGCGAGCTGCGCAGTTCTAGCTATGACATGCGTGCGCTGATGACCTGGCTCACGCTTTCCAAGCCGTATCAATTGTCGAGCAAGATTGAGCCAGGCAACGCCAGCGACGATCCGACGCTCGGCGAAGTACCTCAGTTCAGTCACTTTTACATGCGGCAGATGTCTGCCGAGCAGTTGTATCATTCGCTGGTGCATGTGGGGGGGCAGGCCACGGGGACGCTGGAGCAGCAGCAGGCTGAGCGCGATCGCTGGTTAGACCAGTTTGTCGTTGCCTTCGGAACCGATGAAGGGGATGAGGCGACCACTTTTAATGGTTCGATCCCGCAGGCCCTGATGATGTTCAATGGCGATTTGATTACGCGGGCCACGGCGATCACTCCTGGCAGTTGGCTGGGGAATGTGGCCGCCTCGTCGGGCCCTTATCCCGCCAAGGCGCAGACGCTGTTTACCGCAGGGCTGGCCCGCCGAGCTCGCCCGGAGGAATTGAAAATCGCTGGCCAGTTGCTGCAGGCGCGCGAGGGGAAGGTGGACCAGGCGCTGCAGGATCTGTGGTGGGCCATCCTCAATAGCAACGAATTCATACTCGTCCAATAAGTAGCCGCGGCCGCTTAGGCGACAGGTTTCATTTCATAGGGCATTCACATCTTTTATAAAGCATGCACACCATGAGCTGGATGAACAATCGAACACCGCGTGGAATGACCCGCCGCCACTTTATGCAGCACGCTGCGGGGGCGTCGGCTATGGCCTCGACTTCGCTAGCGCTGGGGCACACGCTGCGGACCCACGCCGACGAACTGCGCGCCAATCACAAATCCGCAATTTTGCTGTGGATGGGGGGCGGACCATCCACGATCGATATGTGGGACCTCAAGCCAGGCGCGGTTACCGGTGGACCCTTTCGGCCGATCAGCACTACTGGCGATATGCAGATCAGCGAGCATCTGCCGCAGGTCGCCCAGCAGATGCACCACTTGTCGATTGTGCGATCGATGAGCACGCGCGAGGCGGACCACGACCGCGGGCGGTACTACATGCACACCGGCTTTGTGCCCAATGCGAATATCGAACATCCTAGCTACGGTTCGGTCGTTGCCCACGAATTGATGGCGGGTCGCTACGACCTGCAGATTCCTCCCTTTGTATCGGTGGGGGGCGCTAGCCAGGGGCCAGGGTTTTTAGGCATGGCGTGGTCCCCCTTTTCCGTTGGCAGCGACGGGCGCATCCGCAATTTAGATATGAAATTGGATGATAAACGACTGACGCAGCGGATGAAGACGCTGGAACTGATCGAAGGGGGTTTCATCGCTCAACGGCGCGGCCCGGCGGCCGAAGATCACCAGAAGATCCTCAATAAAACGTTTGAACTGATGTCCAGCCAGCAAATGGACGCCTTCAAAGTCGACACGGAGTCGGATCAGGTCAAGCAGCGTTACGGCGAGAACGCCTTTGGTCGCGGATGTTTGATGGCGCGTCGCTTAGTCGAAGTCGGCGTCCCCTTCATCGAAGTTGATCTAGGAGGTTGGGATAACCACCGCGACGTTCACAACACTTTGACTACCCGCCTGCTACCGACGCTCGATCAAGCCATGAGTGCGTTGGTCGAAGACTTGGCTCAGCGAGACCGACTGAAAGACACGGTCATCCTGTGGATGGGCGAGTTTGGCCGCACACCGATCATCAATGCCGATGCGGGGCGCGACCACTGGGCGCGCTGCTGGAGCGTCGTGGTCGGAGGCGGAGCGATCAAGGGAGGCTTAGCGGTTGGGGAAACCGACTCCGAAGGTCGCCAGGTCATCACGGAACCCTATTCGTCCGAAGACTTGATGGCCACCGTCTGTCGCGGGCTGGGGATTTCGCTGGAGACAACCTATCAGAGCAAGAATGGTCGACCGATGAAGATCGCCAACGGTGGGAAGCTTATCCGCGAACTGTTGAGTTAACAGCCGCGCACAGTAGACAGGAGATTGGGCGGCACTCGATTAGCGTCGGTCCTACTGCAACTGTTGCGGCTTCGGATACGACGGCAATTATTCTCGCGATGATTAGTCAACTGGGTTAAGTCAACCAACTGCGGAGCGACATGAGTGGTGAAAGCAATACGTGAGCCCTGAAAGCCAAGCGGCCGCAACGGTTAGCCCTAGCGCTGCAGAATTAGACTTGCACGAATTGGTACTGCACCATCAACACATGGTGTGGCGCTACCTTCGCGCGCTTGGTGCGGAGGCGGCCTTGGCTGATGATTTAACTCAGGACACATTCCTGGAAATCATGCGTCGACCACTCCAGCAATACAGCTCGGCGGCCACAGCGGCCTACCTCCGCCGCGTGGCCCACAACTTGTTCATCTCGCGCCGTCGGCGCGAATCACGGATGACTGTTACCGAACATGCCGAGCAGTTTGAAACAGCTTGGCTTCGTTGGGCCGGTTTTGACGCTGGCAATGAACTATTGGATAACTTGCAGGATTGCTTTGCGCGCCTGACCGCTCGCGCACAGCTCGCCTTGCGTTTGCGGTATGGCGACGAGGCGGGTCGTCAAACGATCGCGGACGCGCTGCAAATCAGCTCGCATGGCGCAAAGAATCTCATGCAACGCGCCAAGACTCAATTGCGAGAGTGTCTTGAAAACAAAATGATACAGACATAAAGCACATTTCCCATGAAAGATAACCCGCTAGAGCGACGAGCTGAGGAGCAAGTATTTGACTACTTCCTGCACGAGCTGATCAGTGGACAGTCTGCGCCAGATTTATCGCAGCGCATCGCCGCCGCTTGGTCGCGTGAACAGGCCGGATTGGCCGATCCCGCAACTCGCACGGGCGCAATCCACACGGGCCCTGCAGCTCGAGCCGCGCAGTCGGCAACTGCGCAGCCCTTTAGCGTTTCACCGCTTAATTCAGTCACACGCATCGCGCAGCCCGTTATCGCGCTACCCATTTGCGCGCCAGCGGCCGCTGTGAATTCGAAGGCTACAGCCCCGCCCAGCATACAAGCTCAACCGGCGACCTGTGCAGCACAACCGATCATCGCGCGACCTGTTTATAGCGGCTCGGCTGCACCTGGGGCGATCGATGAGGCCGGGCTGAGCCAAGGGGTTTCACTGCGACGCCATATCGTCGCCGCCCTTCTGGCCACCGGAGCTTGCGGCCTGTTGGCAGTGTTGAGCTGGCAGATGCTAGATCCCGATCGCGCTCTGCCTCGGCGTTTGTTGGAGCTGGCGCGGGCTGAAGTGCGGAACCTGACTACTCCGCCTCTAGTTGGCCCATCACCGGTTGCCCCATCACCGACCGTCGCTGATCAGCCGGCCGCGAACACTACGCCACGGTCGTTGGCGGCCAGCCCACCGACTGCGGTCGATCGGGCTGACCCGACAGCCACCCCACAAGCGCTCGTGGCGGATGCGGCTCAGAAGCCAGCCACTTCCGCAGAGTCGACCGCGCTATTTCCGCTCGATCGGCGTTCGGTTGTCAGTGAGTCACGGCAGGCAGGATCGATTCCAGCCGATGCACTTCAGGCTAACTCGGGCGAATCGACCGCTGGCACGGTGGCCTTGCCCCTGGACGGCCAGCAAATCGTGGCTCAGATCGACCAACGTGTGGCGGGAGTGTGGCGAGAGCTGTCGGTTACCCCTAGCCCGAAATTCGACGACGCACAGCGTGCTCTGCAAGTCTCGCTAGTCCTCACGGGCCAACCGCCCACGGGGGCCGCTGGCGAGCTGGATGCACTCGTTTCAGAAGCCACCGCCTCGCTCCCATTTGCGCGCCGTTGGGCGGATCAATTCGTCAGCACATGGTTGGCCGGTTCCAGCCTGGCGGCGGACGACGCACGTGTTCAAACGCTGAAGAAGCACTTTGCCGAATATATTTACGAAGGTCGCCCCTGGAATGCCACCGCACTAGAACTGCTCGGTGGCCCGCTGGCGCTGGCTCCGCTGGCTGCTGCGGAACGCTCAAATCCCACTGCGGAAGCGGATCCGATCACCAGCGCCTTTGTCAGCGCATTGGCCGGAGACGGCAATCATCGTTTGGTTTCGCACATCGGCACCAACTTTTTGGATATCGATCTATCCTGCGCTCGGTGCCACGACGTGGACTCGCCGAGTCTGGCCGCCCAGTGGTCGGGTTCTGCACCCAGTGCGAAGCACGAAGCGGGACGCCAGGCCATGTATTGGTCGCTGGCCGCCATGTTGCGGGGCATCGAGACACGAGTGGGCCAAGGGGGCAAGCGAATCGTGGTCGACCGGCAACCCGAGTTGTTGGCTGCCGGCAAGTCGTTGACCGCTTACTACGATTTGATCGATGGACGATTGCAAGCCGCCGAGCCACGACTGCCGGGCGGGCAAGCTTGGGAGACGATCGCGGGTGCCGACGCGCCGCGGCAAGCGTTGGCGGAGTGGATTAGCCGATCTCCCGCGATGGATGAGGCCACGGTCAATCAAGTGTGGCGCATGATTTTTGGACAGCCGCTGGTATCGCGGACGCCCGTTCAGTTCAATCTGCCCGCCGCCAATATGCCCGCCGCCGATCAGTCTTCCACGCAGTTGGCCGAGCGTCAGCAACGCGAATTGTTAGAGCTCTTGTCGACACAGTACCGAGCTCATGGCCACGATCTGAAGCAGTTGATTGGCTGGATCGTGCGCAGCGATGCATTTCGCAGGCAGCCACTGCGACTCACCCACGCCCAGTGGTTGGCCGCCTCGCAGGATGAACTGCGCCAGTGGCAAGTCGCCCGCGCGAGCTTTGCCAACGGCGCTATGCCGATCGGCGCAACGGATTCTCGTTCGCTGGAGGCATCGCTGGCGATGGTCTTGCAGTGGCGTGAGCGTTCGGGCGGAGGTGCAGATACGGCGCTGGCTCAGCCCGTTCCGAATCTCACCCCAGCCCCTGCCGCGTCCTCGCCAAGCAAAGATTCGAAAGGGACCGATTCAAAGGCTGCCCGCTCCAAGGACAGCGGCGGAGCTGGTGAATTGAATGAACGAATGCGACTTGCGCCTCCATCTGCGACCGAGCTGGCGTTTGTCGACCGTCTGCTGGCCAATCAGCGTCTGAGCTGGAAGGACTGCATCGAGCACATCGTCTGCCTCGCACCCGAACTGTTACCCGACAGTCGCATTCAAATCCTGACGGATGAATTGCTGCGGCAGCACAAGGGTGACGCCCGCGCGGCCCTGCTGGACCTGTTATGGGCCGTCCAGCAGTAGTCTTAAGTCGTACGCCAAGGCTATCTGGTCAATTTCTTTGACAAAATTGCTCTTGTTGTCACTACCCCCAATTGGCTACGCTCGGCAAAGCCTGTCTGCGTTGACGGTGTCCCTATTTCCAAAAAGCGTTCAGCATAGCGATTGCCCCGGTTCTTATGTCCACGCCCACCGCACTCCTGGAATCCACGCTAGCCCGCAAGTGGCGCACGCTTCCAGTATTTGTGCTCGCGGTGTGGAGTGTGTGTGGTGGTTGCAATCGCAATCCGTATCTTCCGGGGGGGCAGGCCCCCTATGGTCAAATGCCCTCGGGAGGAATTGCGCCTGGCTATGCGGTGGGTCAAGCACCGCTGGCTGGCCCGGCTTCGGTGTTTGCCGGCCAGCAAACCGCGCCGCAATTGATGGAATTTCAGCGGCGCGTGCAGCAGCTCGACGACAACAATCGCCAGCTCACTACTCAGTTAGCACAGGCTCAGCAGCAACTGCAGGCATTCCGCGAACGAGGCGACCTGCTGGCCAAGCAACTGCAGGATGCTGCCACTCAAAACAAGCAACTGCTGGCGGCGTCCCAGCAGATCGCTACCCAAGCCCAGGGCATGCAAGCCTCGATGAATATGCGCGGCGGCGCACGATTGACCGCCAACAACTCGGTCGTAAACACAGCCACTGGATTGCAGATCGCCGGTGCCAGCGTGGTGCCCGATGGCGATTTGATACGCGTTCGTATCCCTGCGGATCAATTGTTCAATCCAGGCACGGCCGCGCCCAATCCGGCGGGTGCGACGGTGCTAGACCAAGTCGCCAACGCATTGCTGAGGCAATATCCACGGCAGCGGGTGGGGATCGAGGGCCACACCGATGGCTCGCAGCCCTACGGCGGTTCGTATGGGACCACGTCTCAATTGGCGGGTGGGCAAGCTCAAGCGGTCATGGATCAATTGGTGCGGCGCAATGGTGTTCCCGTGCAGCAGTTGTTCGTAGTTGCCCACGGAGCCAATCATCCCATAGCCGACAATCAGTCGCCGGCGGGTCGTTCGGAAAATCGGCGCATCGAAATCGTCATCTATCCTGAGACGTTTTGAGCATTTATGGAGTTAGGTTGCTTGATGTGTCGCCCTCTGGGCTTGCCCAACCGCTACAGGAATCCGGTGGCTCACGCCACCGGCAGGGATGTATCGCCCTCTGGGCTGGATGTATCGCCCTCTGGGCTGGCTGTATCGCGCTCTGGGCTGGCTGTTTCGCGCTCTGGGCTGGCTGTTTCGCGCTCTGGGCTGGCTGTTTCGCGCTCTGGGCTGATAGATCGGAAGCATAGGCCTTGTGGATTCTGGGGGGGACTCTTATCATTTGCGGTTGTTTTCATGCAACTCTGGCGGCTGTCTTTCTCATCTAATGGGCTTGATTTCCACTTTGGCGATGCTCCATCTTCGGGGGTCTATCCCCGAAGACCTGTCTCCCTAGGGTTGCTCAACTCCGTTGCGTACAACACTGGCATCCCCAGTATTGGGCCTGCCGCAGAGAGACTGCTGTCCGATGACTTTGGATAACTTGCGACTACTGACTGAAGCGACCGACCAATGGCTCGCGTGGGCTGGGCCTGTACTAGCGCAAGTCGCTCCACCTGCCGAGGGCCAGGCGGCGCCTGGATCGCTGCTGGAGTTCTTTGCCAGCCCACTGAATTTAATTTTAATTAGCGCGATTTTGTTTATGTTCTTAGTGGCGCGCCCAAATCAAAAGGCGCGTAAAGAGCAGGAAAAAGCGCAAGCGGAACTGAAAAAGAACGATCGCATTGTGACTCACAGCGGAATCCATGGGATTGTTGTGCAGGTCCAAGACGGCTTGGTGACGATTCGCATCGACGAAAGCTCGGGTGCACGGATGACCGTCAACCGAGACTCGATAGCTACGATTTCCCCATCCGAAACCAAAGAGTAGTTGATTCCCCAGTACGGATTCGACCACGCCCACTCAAATAGAATTGACTCCCCCCTCCGCAAGGACATTCAATGGACGGTGTTTCCATTTCGCAGTTTCTTTCAAACTCACTGGTATTGGCTCAAGCGGCAACGATTGGGCAAGGGGTCGACACGGACGCTGGCACTGCGCAAGGCGCCGCTGCTTGGGGAATATATGCTTACGGCGTACTATTCGTGCTCGGGATTTTCGTCTTCCCGTTCATTCTCAGCCGGCTGATTACCAACGCCCTGCGAATGCCTGCGCACTCATTCCGCCTGGGCATTATGCTCGCAGCCATCGCTGGCGGGTTTCTGTTTGCCTGGAGCAATAACTTCAGAATCCCCTTGGGGCCTGACTTCTCTGGCGGGACCAACCTGGTCTACGACATCGTGCCGGATGAAAATGGGGAGACCATCGACGCCGGTTCGCTGTCCACCGCGTTGAGCGACCGGATCAACCCCTCGGGGACCAAAGAGATCACCATCCGTCCCCGCGGCGAATCTCAGATCGAAATCACCGTTCCCAACGTGGACGAATTCGAGCTGAAGAATATCAAGGATCTGCTGAAGAACTCCGGGCAGCTCGAATTCCGTATCGTGGCCAACACGCGCGATCACCAGGATATTATCGCGCTGGCCCGCCAGCAGGCCGAGAGCAATACAATCCCCAAGTCGGCGGTTGTTGACGGCGAAGGGAAAACGGTCGGTTTGTGGTATACCGTAGGACGCAAAGCCGAGAAAGTGGAAGGTGTTTACCCGCTGCAGACCCCTGTGTTAGGCGATACGCTGCGCGACTCCTACACGGGCCAAATCATCAGCAATCCTCCACTGAATATGAAAGAGGATTACGCATTAGAGAAGTGGATGGTCCGCAATAACATCAAGGACATCGACGTGTTGATGGCTACAGAGATGTTGGGCCAGCCCTACGCCTTTGTCAGCGGCGATGACTTGGCTTCCGCGCAAACCGGTTTCGAAAAAACGGGACAGCCCGTGGTTGAGTTCCGCCTGAATACTAGTGGCGCTAGTAAGATGTTAGCCATGACTGCCCGGAATATCCCAGAAGGAGAATTCCACCGCCGCATGGCGATCATCATGGACAAGAAGGTCTTGTCGGCACCGAATTTGAATTCACCGATCAGCAATAGCGGCCAAATTAGCGGTAACTTTACCAAGGCAGAGGTCGAGTTCTTAGTAACCATTTTGCGTTCGGGTCGCTTGCCCGCCACGCTCAGTGAAGAGCCTGCCAGCGAGAATCGCGTCGGTGCTGGCCTGGGTGCCACGGCGGTACGCAATGGAGTCACCGCAGCTTTTTGGGCTGTAGTGGCCACCTTTGTAGTCATCCTGCTGTATTACCGCTTTGCGGGTGTGATCGCCTCAGTGACGCTGCTGATCAACGGTTTGCTGATCTTCGGTGTCATGATCTTCATCCAGCAGCCGCTGACGCTCGCTGGCTTGGCCGGTTTGGTGCTCACCGTCGGTATGTCGGTCGACGCCAACGTGCTCATCTTTGAACGCATTCGAGAAGAGAAAAACAAAGGTTCAGCCCCGCGAATGGCGATTCGCAATGGCTTTGACCGCGCGTTCACCACGATCTTAGACTCGAACTTGACCACCGTTATTGCGGCTATCGTGCTCTACTGGATCGGTACCGACCAAGTCCGCGGATTTGCGGTGGCTTTGATTATTGGTATTGCCACCAGTATGTTCACGGCCACCTTCTGTGCGCGGATCATGTTTGAAATCGCCGAGAAGCGGAAGTGGGCCAACCTGTCGATGTCCGATGGAATCGACTGGTTTAAGAGAATGCTTGTAGGCCGGGGCGACTTCGACATCATGGGCTGGCGCAGCGTCTGCCTAGCTGTGTCGGGCGTTTTGATTGTGGCCAGCTTAGCGCTGACCACCATCCGCGGTAAAGAACTGCTCAGTATTGACTTCACCGGCGGTACTGGGGTCATCTTCCAGCTCGAGGAAGCGGTCCCCGTGGATCAATTGCGCGACTTGACCAAAGAAATCTTGGTCGAGGATCAAGAGGGGAAACCGGTCCAATCGACGCTGGTGCGAGTGGAGAAGGAGCCCAAGGATACGGTCTACTCGTTGGTCACATCGATCCACGACGTCAAATATTTGTCGCAGTCGCTGTTGGATGGCTTTGCGAAAAACAAATCGGCCAATTTGGTTACGTACCGCGTGCGCGTGTTGAGCGACAAACCGACCACTTCGAGTTCTAGCCGTACGTCCCACGAGCGGACGGTGCGCTTTGTGGCTTATCAAGACGAGTCCAAGGACAGCACCTCCAGCGACTCATCGACGACCAGCGATACACCAAGCGAAGCTACAACGGAAAAAGCTGTGCCGCAACAACCTGCCACGGACGAAGCTGTGCCTGCGGAAGCTGCTCAGGAAGGTTCGCCGGAGCCCGCCATGGAGCCCGAGGCCAGCCCACAGGCGGTAGCCGCAGATTCCCAGCCTGCAACCGATGCGGCCGCCGATGCAACGCCTGCGGCCGCCGAGGCGGCAGCGGTCCCCACGCAACCCGAGCCCGCGCAACAGGTTGCGGAGCATCCGGTGACGGAATTAGTGCTTGAATTCAGTGGCAGCAATGATGACGATCCCCTTGTGGCCTCAGATGACAAAGGTGCCAAGATAGACGGACCCGCGCTGCGACAGCAATTGCTCGACTCAGCCGCTGCCGCAGGCGTTGAACTCAACGCCCAACAGCTTGAAGTGGCTCCCGAGCCTCTGCCTGCCGGTTGGCGCAGCGAGGATGCCGATGGGTTTTCCACTTGGTCGGTCAAGCTGCCGGTCGACCAAGCTGGAGCGGACGCCATCGTCGCCCAGTTGACTCGCGAGATGGAGAATCAGCCCAAGTGGCTTTCTCTGAGCCAAATCGGTACGCGTGTGGCTAACGAAATGCAGCAGCGCGCAATCGGCGCAACCTTGTTGAGCTTGGTGTTTATTGTGGGCTACATCTGGTTCCGCTTCCAGAAGGTTGCCTATGGTCTAGCGGCGGTTATCGCACTGGTGCACGACGTGATCATCACGCTGGGTATCTTGGCTGCGTGCCACTGGCTAGCTGGTCCATTGAGCTTTTTGTTGATCGAAGACTTCAAGATTGGTTTGACCGAGGTAGCCGCTTTCTTGACGATCATCGGTTATTCGCTCAATGATACTATCGTGATCTTTGACCGCATTCGCGAGGTGCGCGGTCGGAGTCCAAGGCTGACCATGCAGATGATCAACGAGAGCGTCAACCAAACGCTCAGCCGAACATTGCTCACCAGCGGTACCACGCTGTTGACGCTGCTGGTGCTCTTCATTTTTGGTGGCGAGGGAATTCACGCTTTTGCGTTCGCACTGTTGGTCGGTATTATTGTCGGTACCTACAGTTCGATCTTCATCGCCTCCCCTCTGCTGCTGTGGTTGTCCAATCGCGAGGCCGTCCAGCAACAGCGCCCCGGCTCAATAGGCTAGGGAGTTGCAGGCCCAGTATTTTGTCAATGTTGAACTTTGGGGTTGGAAAAAAGTGGCGTAAGCGTCCAGCTTGCGTTTCGCGCCTGAATTCGAGTCGGCAAGCTGGAAGCTTGCCCCACCTTTTATCCACGGTCTGGCGACTTCGGCTACCAATATCTGCGGCCGTTGTGGTTGGCGCGCTGCGTAGGCAGTTGGAAAGGTGCCCTTCAGGCTCTACAATAGACGTGCTGGAACATCACGGCAGGTTCACCATCTTCGGTATTTGCTTCCTTCCACCCCACTGACTTTTGTCCTTATCAGGTTCTCCAAATGTCCGAATCGGCTGAAGAAGCTAACGTACCCAACTCGGAAAACTCTCCGTCCCCTGCAGAAGACTCAAAGGTCGTGACGCCTGCGGAAGCTAGTGGTCCGGCCACAGAGGCAACGTCGACCAGCACCGACGCGCCCGGTAGCGGCCCTGCACCTGCACCTGCACCTGCACCTCCGGCAAGTCCAAGTCCAGCGACGAGTTCCGGCCCGTTGAGTTTGGATAAGATCCGCCAATTGCGACAGAGCCAGCAGGCTGCGCGGCCCCAGCAGCAGCAGCGACGTGCAGGTGCCGAGCGCAGTGCACCCCAGCAGCGGCAGCAGCAGCGCAGTGCATCCGGCGAGAGCAACCCACAGTCGCGCAACACACAGCCGGGCAATGCACCCCAGAGGAGCCCAGCGCCTCAAACCGCTGAAAACGCACCCACCGCGAGAATCGATGCTGGCTCAACGAGCGAAACAGAAGGTGCTACTGCGGCGACTGGTGCCGCCGGCTCCGCGAGTGCTAAATCTTCTAACGGCAGTTCCACGCCGCGCCACGATGCGCGCCCTCGCAAACCGGGGCGGCGAGATGGCGGGTCGGTCATCCCGACCCCTGAACCCGTCGATACTCGAGCCAGGATCGCCATTCCATCCCTGCGCCAGCCGTTGTCGCAAGACTTGGAGCAGGAGCTCAACGCCGCGCTGGGTGTTTCGGATCTGGACAAACTGCTGGTCGGTGATGCGATGCTGCAGATCGGGCATGAATTAACTGAGGGACAGCGCATTGCGGCGACGGTCATGAAGGCACATGGCGAATTTGTGTTCGTATCCTTAGGTGGTGCCAATGAAGGTGTCATTCCGTCGCTCGGCTTCGAGACGTTGCCCGAGGTGGGCGCTGCACTGGAAGTCGTCGTCCGCGGCTATCTGGCTTCGGAGGGATTGTACGAAGTCACGGTTCCAGGCAGTTCTGTTAACGTCTCCGACTGGAGCGATCTGAACGAAGGGGATGTGGTCGAGGTCATGGTGACTGGGGCCAACGCCGGTGGTTTGGAATGCAAAACAGGAAACATCCAAGGCTTTATCCCCGCCAGTCAAGCTGCCGAGTATCGCATCGAGACCTTGGCTGATCTGGTGGGCCAGAAGTTGCTATGCGTAGTGACCGAAGCCAATGAGCGCCGCGGCAATCTAGTACTCTCCCACCGCGCCGTGCTGGAACGCGAGAAGAAGGAAAAACGCGAGGAGCGATTGGCTAACCTCGAAGTCGGCACCGCCGTTGAAGGAGTCGTTCGCAAGATCCTCGACTTCGGCGCGTTTGTCGACATCGGTGGACTGGACGGACTACTGCACGTCAGCCAACTCTCGTGGGAACGCGTGAATCATCCGAGTGAGATCTTGGAGGTGGGGCAAAAGATTCAGGTGCGAATCGATAAGATCGACGAGGCCACGGGCAAGATCGGGCTCTCCTATCGCTCGCTGCAAGATGATCCTTGGGAGGATATCGACGCGCGCTTTCCAGTGGGCTCGGTAGTGCATGGCAGCGTTACTCGCATCGCCGAGTTCGGCGCTTTTGTGCGTATCGCAACCGGTGTCGAAGGGCTGGTACACATCAGTGAACTCGCCCACCACCGCGTGCAGAACGTCGGCAATGTGGTTCAAGAGGGGCAAGAGGTCGACGTCAAAGTCCTGTCGGTGGATCCCGAGCAACAGCGCATCAGTCTATCGCTCAAAGCGGCCCTAGCCGAAGCGGCACCAGCTCAAGATGCTGCA
This sequence comes from uncultured Pirellulaceae bacterium, assembly GCA_934255105.1. Lineage (GTDB taxonomy): Bacteria > Planctomycetota > Planctomycetia > Pirellulales > Pirellulaceae > Aureliella. The sequence goes on along the minus strand of CAKQNH010000003.1, from coordinate 7,078 downwards.
GCGAGCAGCGGGGACGCCGGAGCTGCCGTCGAAGAACCTCGCCCAGAACCGATTCTTCCCAAACATCGCGGTCCGCTCAAGGGTGGCACCGGCAATTCCAGCAGCGGCCAGCAGTTCGGATTGAAATGGTAGACCCCGATGCACCATCAGACACCCAGTCGCGTTTGGTCGAGCTGGAGATGTCGCTGGCCTACCAGCAGCGATTGTGCGAGCAGTTGAACCAGATCGTTACAGCCCACAGCCAGGAGCTGCTGGGGCTCAGGCGGCAGGTGGGTGAGCTGCAGGGACGCATCCGCGATCTACGCGAGCAACGCAAGGAGCCCGCCACCGATCCGCTTGAGGAAAAGCCTCCTCACTACTAGGCGGTGTGCATCGTGATCCTACTGATCGACAGCTACGACAGCTTCGTTTTCAACCTCCAGCGATACTTCGTTCGACTCGGACAAAACGTTTGCGTGGTCCGCAATGACGATCCACGTCTGGGCGATGCGCTGCGTCAAGCACGGCAACAAACGCCCCATCCGTTTGCCGCTTGGCCAACGGAACCGACAGCCATCGTTATCTCACCTGGGCCCAAGCGACCTCGTGACGCTGGCTACTGTTTAGAAGTGGTGCGCACGTTGTCCGGCAGGCTGCCCATGTTGGGCGTGTGTTTGGGGCACCAAGTGATCTACGAAGCCTTCGGTGGGCAAGTAGTGCGGGCCAGCGTACCAATGCACGGCTGCGCCAGCCCGATGCGACTGGAGGCCAGCCCGCTGTTTGCAGGCTTGCCCCAAGGCACAGGTGCGCTCGAGGTCGAATTCGCCAGATACCATTCGTTGATCGCTGAGCCCCAATCGCTGCCGCCGCAACTGCGCGTCATTGCGCGTTCAGTCGACGACCAAATCATGGCTGTCGAACACCGCGACCATGCGACCTACGGAGTCCAGTTTCACCCAGAGTCCATTCTGTCCCCTGGCGGTTATCGCGTACTGCATAATTTTTTGAGGATCGCCGGTCTGGCGGTTGCGGACAGTCTGCCGCCAGCGGACTGGTCGCCGGATCCCGAGACAGCTTTGCGTCTGTCAGTGGGGAGTAGCTTTTCCGCTCAGTTGCCGAGCAGCCCAAGTTCGAAGCAGCCTGCCGAAGTGGGGCCATTCGCTAGCCTACCGATCGTGGGGGCACGATGATGGATAATGTTCGACAGAGTTCCCTGGGGCCACCAGAGCCTGTGGAGGCGCTAGCTCCAACCGACCCATTGGATTCGGTAGGGCGTCCCTTGCCTCGCGCCAGATTGGCACAACTGATCCATGGTCTGCAAGTTCGCTTCAGCAGCAGCGCTGCGGAGATGGCTACTCAGGTCCAAAAACTCACCGAGCAATTGAGCGAGCTCGATGCGCAGCATGCGGGGCAATTGGCTGAGTTCGATCAGCAGCGTCGCCGCGACCGCGAAACCACGACGCACGCCTGGGACGAGACCCTGTCCGCGCGTTGGGACGACGCTGAAATGCGCTCCTTCAAAGCGGTCCACGACACGGCGGGCCGCGAGGGTCTGCTGCGACGGCAAGCTCGTCAGCAAGTGGAGCAGTTGAACCGGGAGCTCAAGCACAGGGCTTACGAAATAGAGCAAGCTTTCCTGCGTGCCAAGGATCTACCGATCGCCAAGTTGAATAGCTTTAAGGCGCGTCAGCGAGAGTTGTTAGAGCAGTTGGAGTCTATCGCGCTTGCGACTCAAACCTCGCTTGTTAAGCACAGCCTAACGCCGCCGGAGGTCGACCTGTCGCCAGCCACGCTGGCTGCGCTGGAGACAATTCCTGCGACCGCCGATGCAGCCCAGCGCGCCGTAGAACACGCACTCGATGAAGCTCACTCCGCCAGCGCTCGCCTAGCAAACTACCCGTTGGCTAAATTTTTTAACTCGCCGGTGTGGTGGTTGTGTACGATTCTCGCCTCAGCCGCAGTCGCTCTGATCCTGGGGCTGACGGGTTTGGTCGTGTGGCTGATGGCGGGCATGATCGGCATTGTCGTCGCCGTCCTATTGCTGCTGCTGTCGCTGCTGGGCATACGCCCCTGGTTCAAGCGTTTCGCGGCCGCCGAGTACCCCAAGGTGCAACAGCAATTGGTCTTGGCCGGGCGATATCAGGCTGTCGGCCTGAAGTTGGCGACGGCCGAAAATGATGCGGAACTCAAACGCCTAGCAGCCAAACGCGAAGAGCGTTTTGGGCAAGCCAAGCAGTGGCGAGACCAAGCCGTGCAAGAGTTGACTCGTCAGTTAGAAGGGGACTTAGCCGAGCTGAGTGCGGAAGCGGAAACTCAGAAACAGTGCGCCGCGCAGCAGCTCGCCGAGGCCATTGCCGACAGCGATCGAACCTATACTGCGCGACTTCAGAATGAGTGGCAGCGGTCGAGCGTGCAGCGCGAAGAATTGCTGGCCGCCCATGCGGTGCGACAACAGACCCTGCGCGACCAAATCGATCAACTGCAACGCGGTGGCGCACAGCGTCTGCGCACTGCCACTCGTAAAGCACTGCAGTGGATCGATGGCTCCCGCCGCTGGTGCGAACACACCTTTCCGACGTGGGAGCAATGGCAGCCTGAGCCCAGCCGTCACCTGGACTTTGCGCTCGACACACCGCTGCTCCCCATCGGCACGCTAGGGCTAGGCTCGATCCTCCCTGCGGCTGCCCAGCAAAATCTTCAGCCCGACCAGCTTCAAGCTCCGCTGCTGTTCGATCCGCTCAACGACGGGTACTTGGCGATTACCGCCGATCCCAACTCGGCGGAAGTACAAACGCTCGTGCGCAGTCTTATCATGCGTGCGCTGGTCGGCCTGCCGGCGGGGAAAACTCAGGTCTGCATCATCGATCCACCTGGCCTGGGCCGCGACTTCGGTTGGCTGATGCACTTGAGCGACTACGATCCGCAGTTGGTCACGCACCGAGTCTGGACACAGCCCGGGCACATCGCCAAACAACTCGCGACGCTGGCCATGTCTGCCGAAGACTTCATCCAGCAGTCGCTGCGCAATCAGTATCGCAGTATCGTCGACTACAACGCCGAAGCGGGGGCGTTGGCGGAGCCGTATCGGTTGCTAGTTTGGTCAGCGCTCCCCAGCGGGCTCGACGACCACGCTTGGAAAAATCTACGCAGTCTGCTGGAAACTGGGGCTCGTTGCGGCATCATTCCCATTCTGGTGATCGACCCCAACGCAGCCTGGCCGCAGCCGGAGATGGGTGAATTCATCGCGCGTCGCGGGCTGCATTTGGTCCATGATCCGCACAGTGGTGGATTGCACGTCGACGAAGCACGGTTGCGGCCGTGGGCCATCACCCTACCCGCGCCAGCCAGCGAGGAGCAATCCCACCAGATTATTCAGGAGGTGGGGCGGATGGCCCTGACGGCTAGTCGCGTGGAGGTGCCGCTCGAGCGCATGCTGCCCGCGTCCGAGGAGCGTTGGCAGGCGGACAGCTCGCACTCACTGCAAATCCCCATCGGTCAGAGTGGAATCGGCCGCACGCATTCCCTGAAGCTCGGCCTGGGGACGGCGCAACATGCCATCATCGCGGGCAAGACGGGCTCGGGGAAGTCTAGCTTGCTCCACGCCATTATCACCAGCGCGGCACTGACCTACTCTCCCGAGCGGCTGCGGCTGGTGCTGCTGGACTTCAAAAAGGGGGTTGAATTCCAAGTCTACGCCGACGCTCAACTGCCCCACGCGGACATCATCGGAATCGAAAGCCATCGCGAATTCGGCCTGAGCACACTGGAATACATCGATACGTGCATGCAGCGACGCGGTGAAGCCTTCAGACAGTCCTCAGTCCAGGACATTGCCAGTTGGAATGCGCGGCACCCCGACCAAACTCTTCCGCGCATGCTGTTGGTGATCGACGAATTCCAAGAGTTGTTCGTCGAAGAGGACAAGCTGTCGGGGCAAGCTAGTTTGATCCTCGATCGCATCGTTCGGCAAGGTCGATCGTTTGGCATCCACGCAGTGCTCAGCAGCCAAACTTTGGCCGGTGCCTATTCGCTGCCTCGCACTACGCTGGGACAGATGGCGGTTCGCATCGCGCTACAATGCGATGCCGCCGACGCGCAAATCATTTTCAGCGATGACAACCCCGCCGCCGCGCGACTGAAACATCCCGGCCAGGCCGTCTATAATGACGCCGGTGGACGTGTGGAAGGGAACCAGCCCATGCAGATCGGTTGGATGTCCAAATCGCAACAGGTGGGCTGGTTGGCCGAGCTCCCCAGTGGCTATCGCAACAGTGATGCCACCACCAACCTGCTGGGGCGATGCGTGATCTACGACGGCAATCGTCCAGCTACCTGGGACCCCGCCAATGCCAATCTGGCCATCGCGCATGGGCTGCAACAGATCAACGCCGACGCTGTGTGGTGTGTAGCGGGTGAAAGCGTGGCGATCCAGCCGGCTGTGACAATTCCGCTGACGCGGCAAGCCGGGCGGAACATGTTGGTGGTAGCCAGCGAGGATCGCATGGTAGCCCCCGTGCTGACCGCTCTGGCCGCTTCGCTGGCGCGGGGTACTCAATCGCAATTCTTCGTACTGCAAGGTGCCAAGCCGACCGACGCTTGGGCGCTCAAGCTACCGACGCTGTGGCGCGATCTGGCCAGCGATGTGCAGTTGTATGACAGTCGCAGCAGCGAGGCCTGTTTGAAGCGAGTCCATGAACTGCTACAAAAACGTATGCAGACTTCCGATAACCCGGCCGAACCGCAGGCCGGTGATAGCGAGGAAGCGTTGCAAGCGGCATCTCCAGTGCTGCTGGCCATCATGCAAATTGGACGTTTGCGCGAGCTGCGACGCGACGACGACTTCGGCATGGGCGGTTTTGGGGAAAGCGAGCTAAAACCGGATAAACGCTTGGAGGAAATTCTACGCGACGGTCCCAGCTACGGTGTCTACACGTTGATTTGGGGAGAGAATTATTCGACTATCAGCCGCTGGCTCTCGCGCACTGCGCTGAGGGAGATGGAAATTCGCCTGTTGATGCAGATGAGCGGCAATGACTCAACCCACCTGATCGATTCGATCGCTGCCTCGCGTTTGGGTGAACATGTGATGTTGGCCTATGATGAGGCTACAGGGCTCGAGCAGCGTTTTCGACCCTTCAACCCACAGTGGATTGAAGCGATTGTGGCCTGGGGGGCAGACAAGTCCTCCAGCACGGCTTGACGAAAAAAACGCCAACTTTTAGACTCTAGCCTGCAAGCCAATCGCAGCGCACCGAAGGCGGCTCGTCCGAGCTGTCTTCGGCACCACTGAATTTGCATTACAGAGCCCAGGTGGCGGAATTGGCAGACGCGCAACGTTGAGGTCGTTGTGGGGGCAACCCCTTGCTGGTTCAACTCCAGTCCTGGGCACTAAGTATCTAACTATCGTCGGATCGAGCAGGGTGGGCTGCGTTGAAACCATGAACTGCAAAACATTGGGGCTCGTATGCAAATGCTCTAAAATCCGCACCCCATCGCATTGCGTCGCTGTCCGCAAGTCGTCGATCCAAGTCGGCGGAGCTGGCAAATCCATTTTACCAAACAGTGCCACTGACCAGTTGAGTTGAAACGCCGCCGCAGTGTTGTCTGCCGTGTATATAGGGTCCATGGTCAGCTCGCCTCCGTTGGATGGGAAACCCGTAGCGCACGTTCCATAAAACCTACCAAGCAACTGCGCTGTAATTTAGAGGTTCCCACCATTGCTGCAAAAATTTCCCCTTGGGCCAGCCCCAATCGGAACCTCCCACCAGCAAGCGAGACAGTCACGCTAACTTTCCGTCGGGCTTGTCCCGGTCGGAAGTCACAACTGACAAGCTAGCCCAACAGACGCTGACCGCTCAGCCCTCCGTCGGGCTTGTTCCGGTCGGGGGCAGCCAGTGGTATGCCTGGCATACCGACTAACTTGTGTGGGGTGCAAGTCCCCTGTACGAGAACGAGACCCTTTTTGAGAGACAGTATACCAAACGTAAATCTAAGAGGAGCAAGTACTAGATGAGGGCAACTGCGGAAGGGTGACCGACCGTGGGAAAGAAGCCCGCGAAGGTGTGCGTAAACGCTGGGTTTGTTATGGCCTGTGATTATTTCACAATAGGCACCAATCGCCACCCAGACACCTTCTCATCAAAGCTGCGAGGCTACGAACAGAAGCTTGATATAAGGCCGGTCCGATCAGGTGACCGACCTCAATCGCTACGTGCGAGGTTGGGTAGGTTACTTCGGTCTAGCCCGCCAGTTCGAGGACATCGCCAACTTAGACGGCTGGATTCGCCGCCGCATACGGATGTGCTACTGGAAACAGTGGCGCTATCCCCGTACGAAGGTGAAGAACCTAGTCGCCTTGGGCGTGAGTCTCGACATGGCAATCAAACACGCTGTGAGTCGCAAGAAGTATTGGCGGATGTCTCGCACACCCGCCTTGCGCTATGCGATGACCAACAAGTGGCTTGGGCAACAAGGCCTGTTATCATTAAAGCAACTCTGGTACGAGTCAGCTTCTCTTCGTAGAACCGCCTAGTGCGGACCCGCATGCTAGGTGGTGTGGGGGCTGCCGTCACCAATGGCGGCGGCTACCCGATTTGAACTGGCCTGGTGCGTCACGAAGGGTTTAGGGGGGTTACCATTCGTTTCGGTAGCAGAGCAGTAGTTTGATTGAGCTTTGGTCCAGTCTAAGCTGGCTGGGCGCGCAACGCTAGCGCAGAGGGCGATGAGAAGTTTTAATTCTATTGTTACAGTGCGAGGCATCATGCGGGGTTGCTAGCCAATTGAAAAGGGACGAGAGCTTCACGGGGCGGCCTGCGGGCTGACCGCCAGTAGGGACGCCGATAGGGGTCGACGATGATCAACTCTTTGCCGCACACTGGGCAGCAGTCGGCGCTGGTGTCGATGCCCAGTTGTTCGAGCAGCTCTTGCACTGTCAGCTTGCCGGACGCGAGATTCGGCCGGGCAGCCCCGAGCGCTTCGGGCAAGTGGGCATGTGGGCGTGCTGGTTGCCGCTGTAGAGTCCGTAGCCGCGAACCGTCTGAAATGCCCGCGGTGGTACGTGCTCCAAAAAGGTCACCGTTCAGGAACTTGGAGGATTGGG
>CAKQNH010000002.1 GCA_934255105.1 uncultured Pirellulaceae bacterium | reverse complement strand
GAAATCCTCAAGCAGGAAGCTTTTACACTGCGTTAACTTTGAGGTATTGGATTCCATTTGCCGGTGAACCAAGACAGCGGAGCGCTGCCCAGAACCCCAGGGCACCGTCACCGACAGCCACCTTGGGTGACAGTTCCAGGTTACGTTGTTTCAAGTCGATCAGCAGTTCGCTCCAACTTTGCTCGCTCTCGCGATAGCCGTCGAGCACCGCGATGAGCTCTTTCTTGCCGTCGGCGGTGGCGCCCATCAAGACAAGTAAACATTGCTTTTTGTTCGCGTCATCTTCGAGCCGAACCTTTGCGTAGATGCCGTCGGCCCAGACGTAAACATAGTGTTTTCCAGCTAGGCTACGTTTGCTCCAGTCGTCGTACTCACTGCACCACTGCTCTTTGAGACGACAGACCACATTGGCGCTCAGGCCCGCAGCACGCTCGCCGACAAGTGCCTGGAGGGCCTCACCGAAGTCGCCTGTAGAAATCCCTTTGAGGTACAGCCAAGGAATCAATTCCTCGATCGCAGACGTCTTCCGTAAATAACTTGGCAACACGCTCGGCGAGAACGTAACGCGGCGGTTGCGATCGGGATCGTTGTCCCGGACTCTGCCTTGCCTGACCGGAATCGATCCCGCACCGGTGAGGATCTCGCGTTCAGGAAGCGATCCATTTTTGACCACCAGGCGGCGTCCCCGCTCGTCAGTGCGTTCGGCATGCATGGCAATGAACGCCTCCACTTCGGCATCAATGGCCGATTGCAACATGCGTCTCGCTCCCTCACGGACGATCTCGTCGAGCGGACTCTTTTGGTCGAATTGGGCCCGAAAGGAAATCACTTCGGGATCGAGTTGCTGGTCCACTGGCACGTCTTGCCGATCTGTTTTACTCTGGTTCATGGCGTATTCCTTTGCCCACTTCGGGCCGTTGGAGGGTAGAAGTTCCAACAGGATGCGCCACCTTTTTCATTCATTCAAGAACACAACTTTCGACAATACCTCCGATTAATCGGCTGGTGTCGAGTATGCTTTTCCAAGCATAACTGGCTCCCGAAGCAATAAAATGTTCTATTTACCAAGTTTCGAAACCGCGAGCTAATGCAGGAATCTCGCGATTTCAGTGTGGCAATGTTTTCACGACACGCGAAGCAAGATGAACTTTAACGACGAATTGGGAATTCAGCTTGTCCAGCGTTGGCGGAATGGCGATGAAGAAGCGGCGAATTTGCTGTACCAGCGTTATGTGGAACGGATGGTGCGGATTGTTTGTGGCCAGCTGAAAGGCCATGCGATGGCGGCGCGATTGGACCCCGAGGATGTGGTTCAGTCGGCGTTCTTCTCTGTGTTTCGCCGCATGCGCGGTGGAGAGTTTCGATTTCAGAATGACGACGAGCTGTGGAAATTGTTGGTCACAATCGCACTGAACAAAACGCGAACCCAGGTCACAAAAAACTTGGCGGCACGTCGCAGTATCAATCGCGAGACGGCCGGAGATTGTTTTGCGATCGACGAATCCATTGTTCAGCGTGTCCAAAAGCAACCCTGTATCAGTGATGTGTTGGCGTTTCGTGAGACTCTTGATCATATCCTGAGCGGACTGCCGAAAGACGACGCACAGGTGGTTCAATTACGTCTAGAAGGTTACACGCAGGAAGAGATCGCAGACAAGTTAAAGATCACTGACAGGACCGTGCGCCGAAAGTTGGCCTCGATACGCAAGACAGTGTTGCAAGATGCAATGATCGGTTCCGATCTGAAAGATTGACGACTAAGACGATTGGGTGAGTCGTGTACGCCGCAATCCGATCAGGCCGGCGATGGTGAAAATCAAGTAGTGGAATCCCAAGAAGGCGATCGATCGAAGTGCTGCGGTCGGCTCGGCGTCAGTAAAATGTCGAAGGTGTTCGGGCAGCATCCCGCGGAGCAGTCCGAATCCCCAATACAAACTGATTGTCGATTGGGCCAGTTGTTCGCCGAATCCCGTCAATGGCTTTAGCCCTCCGGAGAGAATGATTTGCGGGATCAAGGCGATCGGAACCAGGACGGTTGCCACCTGTTCCGATTTGGACAGCGATGAAATCGCTAGTCCCATCGCGACGCCCAGCGACGATAATCCGGCGGCAGTGACAGCCGCCGACGATCCGTTCATCGGCAAATTGCAGAACGACGCAACCAACAGATACATCAGCACGGCCTGGAGAATGCTGACCGCAGTTAGGGGGGTCAGTTTCGAAACGTAATAGGCCGGGACGTCTAAACCGGCACGATACTCCTTCTGAAAGATATCGCGTTCTTTTACGAATTCTTTGGATGCGTTGTTGCAGCCGAACCACAAACAGGAAATCGCGGTGATGAACAGCAGAGAATTGCAATGACCCGCTTGGACTCTCAAATGCATCATGGCGTCGATCTGTTCGGTTTCGCTGACGTCGCGGAACACGAGCACGATCAGGCAGGCGACCAACAAACACTGGCCGATCGTCATTGCGATCGCCAGCGTATCACCCGCCAACAGACGCGCGTAACGGGACATCAAAATCGAAGTCTGGCGGATCGAGACGTGGTAGTCCCAGGTTTTGCGAGTGTCGGGCGAGGAGTAGCGAATTGAATCTGCCGCGGGGCGGGAAGCAAGACGGGCCTTCACCACTAATCGATACTGGTCGCTTCCCAAAAACGCTCGGCGCCAGTCGTTGGGCTGTTTTTCCGCCAGTCGCTGATAGATGTCGCCGACGCGTTGGACGCCAAAGTAGTCGAGGGTTTGACGCGGGGTTCCCACGTAGGCGAGATTGCCGCCTTCTGCCAGTACGACCAACAGATGACAATTTGATTCGACATTGGCCAAGCAATGGCTGACACAGACGAGCGTCTTGCCGGAGTCGGCAAGTTTTCGGAACAGCAGCATCATCTCGCCATCGGATTGCTCGTCCAGTCCCGACGTCACTTCATCCAGGTAGATCACCGAAGGGTTCGACAGGATTTCGTTGGCCAAACTCGCGCGTTTGGTTTGTCCACCGCTTAGATCGGCGATGCGAGTGGTACGATGTTTGGTAAGTCCAACGGTTTCCAGGATCTGGTCCACTGCATCATCGATTTCGGAGCCGGTTGTGTCACTGGGCAGACGGAGTTGTGCGGTGTAGCGAAGTGATTGTTCGACGGTCAGGTTGCGATGCAACAGGTCGCGTTGGGGGACAAATGCCAGTTCGCTTTTAAGTTGGTCGAAGTTTTGGTGGAGATCCAGGTCATTGATTTGCACGGATCCCTGGTCGGGCTTGGCAACGCCACTGAGTGATTCGAGCAAAGTTGATTTCCCGCATCCGGCCGGACCGATAACACAGACAAATTCGTGGGGGCGAATCACCAACGAGACTTGATCGAGGATCGTCTTGGCGCCACCGGATTGACGATCGACGACCGTCTTGGTCAACCCCCGAGCGGCCAGTGACAGATTGTCTTGCCGAGAGACACCGTAGAGCACCGCGTCTTGAAACAGAAACAGGAACGGGCCGATTCCAATCGTCGCGCCATTTTGAATGCGAGTGACGCGTTCCGCACGGGCGCCGTTGATGAACACGCCGGCGGTGCTTTCCAGGTCGGTGACCAACAGTTCGCGTCCCTCGATCACGACCTTGGCGTGTATCCGGGAGACCTGGATATGAGGCAAGACCAGATCAACGCGTTGGGGGTCGCGTCCGATCGTCGCACTGCCGTCGATCGGGAAGGGCTCCAGTCCGGGAAGCGGTTCGCTATCTGCATCGGGTCGGTACCCGAGAACGGTCGGCGGCTGTTCCGGGGGAAGTTCCTCCGGCGGCGCGAAGAAGGCTTCCTGGTCGTCGCCGGGCAGGAAGCGGAACCGTGAATTACCGGCAGTGATTTCGACGGCCCGATCTAGTCGAACTTCATCAAAAATCGACAACCCTTCGCAACGCGTCGGACTGCGATCGGAAAGCGGTTTTAGTGTGCATTCGGACTGGTCGCTAACAATAATGCTGAACTGTCGTCGCGAGCACGAAGGGTCAGGGACGGGCAGATCGGCGTCTCGGCTGCGGCCCACAACGAACTCTTTGCCCGCTGGCAAGGGGATGATTCGTCCGTCGGAATAATTCTGAAGTTTTGGCATGATCTCTCTGTCCGCCTTTTTTTTTACATTCGTCGATCTTACAATTGAAGCCGGGTGCTTTGCGTCGTTCGAAGTCATCGGGACCAGGCAAATCACAGATCCGATTCTTGTCAAAGAACAGGAAACCCAACCAACGATGATTCCGAACTTCCCAGAAAAACGGCCCCAACCGGTTTCGCCGCCGCCAAGCGTCGCACCGACCTCCGCCGCACAAACAGGCGATCACGATTTGCCTCCGTCGGCACGGGCGCGAAACGAAAAAAATGGTGATCGTTTGCCCGGGCGTCGAGGATCATCGGGACGCTGGACGGTCGTGGGTGGATTGATCGCGGCCGTTGCGGCGGTCGCGTTCAGCGTCGCAAATTTCGGATCGCTCGGCAAGGAGGAAACAAAATCAGCAAACTGGGGGAACGTTGAGGCGGCGACACAAAGTGGCCGCGCAATGCAATGGGTTGCCGCCGGCGGAGCGGCCGAATTTACCAACGAGATGATCGTCGGCGATGCGGACGAAGACGTCAAAACAACCGCCGCGATTCGCGAGGCGATCGAGCGGGGCGACTTCGCGGCTGCTGATGCAATTTTTGCCGCGGCACAGTCCATCCAGATGGTCCCGAGTCCCAAATTCGATGCCGCCCGTCCCGCTCCAGATGTCGACGTTGATGTTGACGTCGGCGGTACGAATTCGCCGGCGGTTGCCGACTCGCCGCCGCAGATCGCACCTGATGCTGTCGACGTCGAAGTTTCAGCCGATCCCGTCGCGCCACAGCCGTACCAGCCGACGTTGACGAGCGGGATGAGAACTGAAATCGCGAACGGTGATGCAAAGTTCTTTCACATTCACCTGCGAGATAGTTGCTGGAACGACGGTGACGTCGTCGAAATATTGCTCAACGGTCAGCCAGCTTTTCTGGTGCCGATCACCAACGCCGGGGCCACGCTGTCGGTGCCGGTGACCAGCGGCACCGCGATGGTGATCTCGGTTCGCGGTGTGTACGATGGGGGCGGGGGAATCACGGTCGCCTGTCGGACCAGCCGGGGAGAAGGATTTGTGCGTGTCATGGCGCCCGGTGAAATTCAACCGTTGGGAGTCGTTTTTCAATGACAAAGTTCTGGTATCAATTTCGTGATCTTTGGATCGATTCCGTTTGGTTTCGAGTCTGTGCGGCGACGGTATTGATCGGCAGCTGCATTACCGCCCAGGCGCTGTTGGCCGCCAACTCCTATCAACGGACGCAGTCAGGCGTGCAAGATACCGTCCAACAATTTCAAAATGCTTTCAGCGATGGTACGGCGAACTTGACCGACGACCAGGAAGCACTGCTTCGACAGGGTGTTCAGTCTCTGACCCCGGATCAGCGAAAACAATACGACGAAATCATGAAAAAGATCAGCCAACCTTGAGACGCCTGACCTCGATTGTCCATTGATTTCATCACCTCTTCAAACCAAATTTCGTTATGCCTAAGTCGCCATCACCCCTCCGCACGATACTGGTTATTTTTGCTGCATCAGTTGCGGTCACGTTGCTTTTCAAAACCGGGATCGGAACGCAGTCTGATGGAACGTCGCCGATGAATATTTTGCCGCCGATGGTCAACCAGGCCGTCGGTCCGATGTTGGGTCAAGTCGGAATCCCCGTTCCCAATGTCGATCCGAGTTTGACTCAGAAGGCCGGCGGGGTTCTGAATAAATCGATGGACGTCGCCGATCGGGCGCTTGATTCGGCGGGCGTGGCGGTCGATGCAGGCGACAAGATGATTGATTTTGGTGCCGATCTGGTGGATCAAGTTTTGATGCCGGCGCCCGGTCCAGGGACTTTGCCGCGATCCTCGACTTCAGGAAGCTCGACTTCGCAACCGGCGACGTCGCCAAGGACTTCACCGATTGCGGCGCCCCAGTTGTAGGACTTTTGAGGTCGTGAATCATCCTTTTGTCCAATTATTGCTACTCTTGGTGGCCGTCTGGATGTTGCTGGTGCTCGGGCAACGGCTTGTCGGATTGTGGTTCGTCGTCGTTGTCACGGTGCTGGCCGGCATCATTTCCATCAATTTGTACTTACTGCGTTATCATCCACAGCTCATTGCGCGTGGTTATAAGAAGCCGGGCATCAAGACGGTGATCGACTGTGTGTGCCGATTGACATCCAACCAGGTTCCGGTCGAATCGAGCGATCGAGCTGAATTGCCCGTCGAGATCATGCTGCGTGAACCGCCAGACTTCGATTGGGCGATCGGCAAGCTTCGCGGCCGAGTGATCGCCCATGATGAAGCGATTGAAAGCTGTCTCCGTTGTCTGCGCAATCGCGTCGCCTTGCGTTCGGCATCAACCGGCGGTCTATCCGCACCATTGGCGACGTTGTTGTTGGTCGGACCGACGGGAATCGGCAAACGTCATTTGTCGCGATCGATCAGCGAATTGCTGTTTAAAGATGGGCATTTCACGGCGTTCGATTTCGCCGTCGATTCGATACAACGCGACGGATACACGGTCTTGTTCGGCGACTCGGGCACGGAGGGACAATTGAACCAGACCGTACGCCGCTACCCGTACCAGGTCGTGATGTTGGAGAACGTCGATCGCGCGTCTTCGGCGGTGAAGGACACGATCCATGGGATCTTGCGGTCCGGTCAGACCATTGATCACCGCAATCGTTCGGTCATTCGATACGAGCATGTCGTGTTCGTGTTCAGCGTCGCCGACGAGCTAGGGGGATTGGGACCGGAGGGGCGTGAGTCATCCGAACAAACGCGCTGGAACGAACGAGTTCACGAGGTTTTGTCGACGGAATTGGGGTTTGATCCGAAGCTATTAAGTTTCATCAACCAGACCTGCGTGATGTCGTTACCTGATCGCATTGACTGTGCGCGAATCATCGCCATGTTGATGAAGAATCAAGCTGCCCGATACGCCCTGAAGCTCGAATATGTGGCGCCCGAAATCATCGCCGACGAAGTGTCTCAACTGAAACCGACGCACGGGTTTGAGTTGGCGCACTCGCGAATTTCGATGAAGCTGGAAGACGCCATCCTGGACGCCAAGCAAAGCGGTGAAGAACGCTTGGTGATCACCACCGACAATTGGCCTGCATTAGGTTTTAACGCTACACCCTTTATTCGCTCCTGAAGTAGATGACATGTCCGATCCGCTCGATATTACCGACCGCAGCATGCTGGAATCGATGCTGTCCGCGCTGAGTTCCGACGAGTCACGCGTGATCGACGAGCAGGAATTGGCGACGGCGGTGAAGCAACGCGTACGCGGTCAGGATGCGGTCGTCGATGATTTGGCTCGGCTGGTACGTTTGCAGTGGGCCAAGCAAACGCGAAAGAAACCGATCGCTAATTTGTTGTTGCTCGGTCCGACGGGCACGGGCAAAACGGAAATCTGCAAGGCGTTGGCGGAGTATCTGTTCGGTGACGAGAAAAACATGCTGTTGCTCGATTGCGCCGACTTTAGCGGGCCCGAAGGAAAGACGCGGCTGATCGGAACCCCGACCGGGTATGTCGGATCAGAGTCGGGGGGGCAGTTGACGCGGCCGATGATCAACAATCCCAAGCGGCTGGTGCTGTTTGATGAAGTCGAAAAATCGTGGCTGGGAATTTTTGATCTGTTTCTGGCGATGATGGGCGATGGACGACTGGTGGAGCAAGGGTCCGGGAAGTCCGCCGACTTCACACAGTCGATTATTGTATTGACCAGCAATGCGGAGCACGATGCGATCGGTAAAATCCAACAGCAGATCGACGATCCGCATGAACGCGCCGACGCGGTCAAAAAACATTTGCGAGATTGCAAAGTTTTCCGTCCGGAAATTATCGGAAGACTAGATCGTGTTTATGTGTTCGAGCCACTCGACGGCATCGTCTTGGCGGAAATCGCGGCAATTAAAATGAAGAATCTGGCGAGTCAGTACGGCGTCGAACTTCGTTTTGTCGCCCCCGACTTGATTGTCGAAGCGATGCAAAAGGGCAACAAGCTGAAAGATTTTGGTGCCCGCGAATTGGAGCGGGTCGTTGACGAGCTGTTGGCCGAACCGATGTTGATGGCAAAGAATGCCGGTGCGTCCACGATTGCAATCCGTCTGGATCCGTCCGGCAATCTGCTCGTCGAACCGGATTGATACAACCGACAAATGACCAACGTTCCGACGTCATGTTACGCCGGCTCTCATGCCATTTTGGGAAACGGACTGCAACGAATTAATGTCGCCGCTCACCCGCACACAGCTGCTTGCCCTTCGGCGGAACTTTTATGCCAGCCTGGCGATATGCGTTGGCGTGATCGTCATCGCGCATGTGTTGCCCAAGAACCCGGCGTACGCCAACTCAACACGGTTGTTCTTGACCGTGGCGGTGTTTGCGTCCGCATTCCTGCTGTGCCATCAATTGTTGGGTGCACGACGTGGTGTGATGCAACAGGTCTACCAATGGCGGTTTGCCGACGCACCCAAGCCGGTCGAACGCGCGTGGAAAGAGTATTTGTACTCGCTGGACCAAGCCATCTCGATCGCGGTGTATTTGATTGGAGCCCTGCTGGTCAGTGTGTTTCTGATGACGATGGCGAATTGGTTTCCGGTCGTGCAGCGAATCAGTTGGATTTACAATCCGTTGTGGTGGCTGGGTGTGACGGGAATGATCTTGTATCCACTGTTCGGCGGGTTTTTGTTCAACGAACTTGCCCAGCGATTTCGTACACTTCGCGAGCAGGTCGCCACGAGTGGTGATTACCGCCCCCGATTGCTTTCGGGTGACAGTGACTTTGATTACGACGCCAATCCGCTTGTCTTCGCGCCCGGCGGAGACTTTCACGGCGGCGGCATCCGTTGGCGATGGCAAGACTTCACGCGAAGCTGCATCGTCTTTGGGTTACCCGGCTCTGGTAAGACATCGTGCGTGTTGAACACGATTTTGGAGGGCATCATCGGGTCCGCCGAAAGAAATCGAGAGTCTCCGGGCGGACTGATTCTGGATCCGAAAGGAGATTACGTCCAAAAAATCCGTGTTTTATGCGACAAGTATGAACGCACCAGAGATCTGGTTGTGATCGATCCATACAACAAACGGAATTCGATTCGATGGAATCCGTTGGATTCGGACGACGACGAACTTGAACTGGCCAGTCGATTTGGAGCGGTGCTGGAGTCGCTGGGGATGTCCGGCGGCGAGAACACGTTTTGGATTGATGCAGCGCAGCGATTCATTCGACACTCGATCGCCCTGTTGCGTTTCACCAACGCGACGGATGAGCCGCCCAGCTTTCGCGACATTCAAAGTCTGGTTTCGTCGTTCGACGCGATTGCCGATCGCACGGATCGATTGGATGTGGGTGATCCCGGCGTCGAGCCCTGCCTGTCCTTTTTCGGGGAATGGGTGGACATGGCGCCCAACCAACGCAGCGGAATTCAGACTCATGTGACGAACATGTTGGATCCGTTTTTGATGGAACCTTACGCCACCGTCTTTTCTGGCAAGTCGACGATGCGGATTTCCGAAATGGTCGCATCCGGAAAGATCCTTTACGTTCACATGCCGTTGGCGGAGAAGGAGATGATGGCGCGGACGATCGGGATTTTTGTCAAGCTGGAATACTATCGCGAGATCCTTAGGAGTTTGAACAAGACCCGCCCGACCTTCTTTTTGTGTGATGAATTTCAGCAGTTCTTTACCTTCGCACGCAGTTCGGGAGACGCCGATTTCTTTGAACGATCTCGGCAAAGCAACCATGGCAATATTGTCGCGACACACAATGTCGCCGGTTTGTCGAAGCGATCGCCCCAACGCGAGCCAGTCACCAATCTGCTCGGGTTGTGTGCGACCAAGTTGTTCCTCCGCAACACCGACGAGGAGACCAACGAGTACGCGTCAAAACTGTTCGGCGAGGAAATCATGGCGATGGGAGGCGCGGCGGGTGGTCAGCAAGCCGGGCGCGGTTTCGGTCCTCGCGTGATCAGCCAAAACGACCAATTCGTCCGCCGCGTCAGCGTGGACACGTTCAAAGATTTGGCAGTGCCGGACGAAGAATCCGATCCGACCTACTGCGAGACCATGGCTTTTTTGGGGGCTCGGCAAAGCGGCACCCGCGAGCTGCGAAAACTGAAGTGGCCGTTGCACTTGATCAGCGCCAGCAACTTCGGAGGACCACGTCGATGATGCTATTGTTACGAATCGCAATCATCGCGCTGGTGATCTACGTGATCTTCAGCCTGATCACCGGAGGCTACAACCAGATCCATTCGGCGTATTGGTGGATGAGACCTTGAACATGGTAAATCGGGAGATAAATAATGCCTGGCGACGATGATGATTCCAAAACGGGAAAGGGCCGACTGGAAAACGGTCCCTGGACCAAGCAAGACGGATCGACGTTTCACAAGCAGATGCGAGACGAAGCCTGGGAAAGATATGAATTTGCCGAATCGAAAGTCAGTGTCGAAACCGAACAGGAACTCGGTTTGTGGGATTCCGATGGCAATTACCTCGGGTACGGCTTTGCAGATTTGGTGATCGAAGACAAGCACGTCATCGATTACAAGACCGATCAAATGGACACCTGGACGGAAAGTACCGCCAGGGCAAGGGGGCATCTGTACGGCAGCAAGGCGGCTGCTTATGCGAACAGTCCGCAGCTGGACAGTGATGCCGAAGGCCATTTGTTTATGGTCGGCAATCGCAGTGAACACGATCACATCAACGAAATCTTTTGCCACGCCGCGGCCGAACACGGTGTTTCAGTTACGTTTTGCGATTCCGCCGATCCCCAGGCTGTGATGGACCAGATCGAGGAACGATTCACGTTGGTCCGGCGCGATCTTGATGTACCGGTCGCTGTCGAATTTCCGCTGACGGAAATGGTCGACGCTTCAGCGCCGCCACAGCCGATGGAAAACCTTTACGGTCGGCGGCAATTCGAACTGGTCAAAGGGTTGGTCAAGGTCGACGAGGCGGCCAGCGTGGCCTTTGGCGAAACGTTTGCCGAAGTCGCACAGCCCGATCCGGGGTTCCACGCGCCGGACCCATCACCGTACGCGCCCGACGGGGATTTCACAACGGCGCTCTTTTTCGGGATACAGATCGGTTTGAAGCAAGCCAAAGAATCCCGGCTGGGGCAATATATCGCCGAACAGTACGAGTCGTTTCAGGATAGTCGACTTGCTAAGCAAATTGAGGTCGTGCCACGCGAATTGACTCCCGAAATTGAGGAACTGGCCGCCGCGGAAGTGGAGCCCGTCGTCGAATCTCAGGAGGTCGCATCAGAAGAAGTCGCCGCGGAAGAAGTTGCCGCGCCGGATCAGATCGAACTCGTCGACACGTCTCCCGACTTCCCTTCAGAACAAGAAGCGGGCCAGCGTCAAGAATTAGATCCCACCCCAGGCGTCGATCCAGAGCCGGCGGCAGAAGTCCCGTCCCAGGCTCCGGGTCCGGACCTAGACCCGACACCTGTGGTGCAGCCCGATCCGGAACCGGAGCCTGAGCTTTAGGGAAGCGAAGACATGGACATTTTCTCCGCGTTGCAGCACGATCTCGAAGCGTCCGGTGAACGTCGAAAACGTTTGAGCGAACTCGCCAAGAGCCGTTTGGACCAAAGTCGACGAAGCGGATACGAGTTGTATCGCGCCGTCCTGGCCGATCCTGATCAGGCGACGATTGACGGCGAGCGACGTGATCAAGACGGAGTTGCGCAGTGGGACAGGAAGTGGGCGTCTGTCGCGTTCCAGCACTCGAACGTAAGTGCCAAAAAACAAACTCGACCCAAGGCGATCGTGTTGGCCGGTCACGCACGGGAAGGACTGTCGCGGCTGCGTGAATCCGCCTTACGTTGGTTGGCCGATCGGGGTGGTGCGGTGTTGATCGACCAAGACGTCCTCGTGGCTCTGCACCCGCTGTGGCACGTTTGCTGCCAGGATCCCGCGGCGGCGAAATTGATTCAACAACGCAGCCGCCAGCTTGCTGGAATGATTGTGGCGGACGCGTGTCAACAGCCATTTCATTTACTGATCGCGGCCGAACTTGAGTGTACCGAGCTGATTACATTGCTCAAGGTGTTCGCGCGCGTGCCCTACCAAACGTCGCTTTTATTGCCTCCGCATCCGCCGAAGGAACTTGCCAATCGATTGCAGTCCTATCAGCGAGAGTGCGATCAGGCCGATCTGCCGGAAGTTCGATCGTTACGCGGGACGAACGTTCAAGGTAGCGATGATCGTCCACGGCCGGAGCGGCAGCCGGATTCCGGCAGCGGCGGGGCGCCGCAAAATCGTCGCATTGTACTTGGCAATTTCACCAAGCAGCAACGTCGACCGGTTGCCGATCGTTCGGCCCCCGCGTCGCCCCGGCCCCAAACATCCCAAAAGCCAAACGAAAGCCGCGGCAGTGCCGGTGTCGAACCAGTACACGGTGTGCCTGCCGATCATCAGCACGCCGCAGCCGAGCCGCCCAAAGTCGTGGCGCCAAACATTATTTCCTCACCGGATCGTGTTGCATCACCAGACAATGACGCTCCACCAAATCCTCCAACCAGCCCGTCGAGTGGAGCTCCGCCGCAAAGCAACGGGCCGTCGTCCGATCCGGGTGTGACCAGGCGGATTGCAATTCAACGCCGGATTCGCAAGAAAGCTGGCGGCTAAAAATCAGCGTTCGACTTTGACGACAAACGGATCGGACTTGGACGATTCCAAGCCGTCGAAGTTATATGCGGTGATGGAGACTTCATAGGTATCACCGATGTTCAATCCGGTGACGATCGTGCGATTGACGTCGCCGACATCGATCGTGGCAAATCCCTCTTCGCATCGCGCGGCGACACGCAGGTCATCGGAAACATCCAGCCGATCAAACTCCGGTACGATCTTGAAGAGGTGAACGATGTATCCGGCGGCATTTTTTAACTTTCCCGGCGTCCAGGTCATCGTCACGCTCGGCGGAGTGCCGGGGACTCGATTGAACCCCTGGCCGGCGCGGACGGATTCCGGGCAGTTTGCCAAGAACGCGGATCGTTCCGAATCGATCGTTGGCAGCTCCGCATTCTCGCCCAATTGTTCGCGCGGCTGCAAATGCACGCGACCCCTGGCTTGGTGATCGTAGTAGTCCAGGATCACCTCCGCGATCGCATCGTTCTGGCTTGTGCCCCAGTAGTTCTGCGATGCTTTGATGTCGTTTTGGGAAAGGTTGGTGAGCGCGATCCCTTCGTTTTCAACGAAGCTGCACGTTTCGATGCGGATGGACTGAACGCCGCTGTAGTCTGGACGGGCAAATTCGAGCACTCCGGTCGCGTGTCCCCGAAACTCGTTGCCGTGAAACAGCCAATCGGATCCGTGCCCGGGGCTGACGAAGCTGCGTCCGGGAGATCGGACCATGATCGAAACGGCGCTCCCATCAAGAATGGCTTGGTTAGCGACAAAGAGATTGTTTTTGATGGTGCCGGCGGCGCGATCGCAGGCGATTCCCCCGCCCCAATAAGCGCCCCGATTTCCCGCGATCAAATTCTTTTCGATGCGGAGCGGGCCGCCATAAGTCTCGGTGACTTTGATTCCGGCACCGAATCCGGTTTTGCGATTCTCGACGTTGTTCGTTGGCGGGCGATTGTAGACGGAATGGAGAATCCGATTTCCGATGATGATATTTTCGGTGATGGTCGGTGAACCTTCGACCAATAGACCACCGCCGGCATAAACCGCGGTGTTGTTACGAATTTTGTTGCGATGCAGCGTGGGTTTGCTGTGGGAACTTCCGCTCATCGACGTTTGACCGACTTGGGTGTCTCCGGTTGCGACACCGGCGCCGCGTGAAGCGAAGTTAAAGCTGATCTCGTTTCCACTGATGGTCGCGGCGCTGTGGTCGGTTGACACTCCGCCGCCTCCATATCGCGCCGCGTTGTAGTTGATGGCGTTCCCGATCAAAACGGGATGGCAATAAATGGTTCGAATTCCGCCACCTTCTCGGTCGGCGATGTTGTAGGCGATCGTGGATTCACGGACGACGGGGTTGCATCGGATCGCGTAGATTCCGCCTCCGCGTTCTTTATGGTTGTGCTCGATTCGACAGTGGGAAACGGCCGGCGCCCCTTGGTTGAAGACCAGCCCGGCGCCGAATTCCACTGTGACCCATTCCAAGATCGATCCCGAAACATAGCTGCCTTTTGAATCGAGCGTCGCTCCTGCGCCGGCACCCTGAAACGTGATCGTGCCCCAATCGCCGGGCGCCGGTTGTTCCTTCCCGGAGGTGAATCGAATCGGGGACTGTTCGGTACCTTTGGCAACCATTTTTCCCGCAACCGTGATCGAGTGACCGACCAGATGAATGACAACCCCAGGTTGGATCGTCAGTTGGCTGCCGGCCGGAATTTCCAGATTGGCGGTGACGGTGAACGGTCCGTCACTTTGTTGCAGCGAAACTTGTCCGGTCAATCGACCACCAATTGTGGATTCCGCGCGGGCATGGGAGAGGCAGCATGCGATCGTCAAGATCGCCGCCAACGGTTTTACAAACATCGGGTCAAGACGGAGTGAATTGCAAAATGGAGGGAACATTTTTACGATTTATATCTATTCGCGAGGAACCGGAAATCTGAATTCGCAACGTTGCGGAATGGTCGCCCAGGCGGGGCAACGGATAAAAACCCAAGGGTGTGATCCGAGCCATGCGCCGCGACAGTGGTGAATCACGCTGCTTGCCCATGGATAAGATCGTTTATCGTCGGTTTTGATTGTAGCCAATTGTTATAGACTGTGTTCCAAATGCCGCTCAACAGCATGCAGCGCAGGGTCATGGTCCGTTGTCCGCCTTGCTTGAGCCAACGCATCCCTGCCAACTTCATTCGTTCGCTAACAATTTGTTTGCAAGCCGATTCCACCACGCCGCTGCCGATCGGATAGTAGCGGGATTTCAGCTCTGCATAGTTCATAAAACGCCCGTAACGACGCAGGTACTTTTCCGCCTTGCAAGCGTCTTCGGCGTGCGAAGACTTGTATTGGTACAGCTGACGCATCTTGGCGATCGAGCGCAGCACGCGGCCATGACCGCCAGGTTCCAACAGCAGGCCCCGAACGTGCTCCAGCCAACTTGCTCGCTTCGACTTGTCCTTTCCAAACTTCAAGGCATCCGCAATCGTTGTCAGTCGCTCCGCGGCATGGTAGTAGTCAACCACACGCGTGATCTTGATCCGCACCCCATCAACAAAGAACTTCCGCAATTCGTTCTTCCAGTAAGCCGTCTCGATCTTCCCAGCATCGGTGACGTACACGACTTCCGGAACGCTCTCGCCGCACCGACGAATCGTGGCCTTAAGCAGGTTGGTCAACTGCATTGAAAGCGTCTGCTGGTTTGGCTCAGGGACGCATCCTAAGTAAACCGTGCCGAGCTTGCGCCCATCGGCCAGGACACTGACACAGGCGACGCTCGCCATTTCGAAGTTGCTCCACGGTGCCAAACCCAACGCAACCCCATCCCGACTGACCGACAACACCGGCTTTTGTTTGCGGTTTCGAGCTTTGTGGATTAGGTCTAATAACTTCTGGACTTGGGCCTTTTGCCGAAACGGTTCCATCCCGCTGGCCAGAGAGCAAATCAGCTTGCGAAGTTTCTCGGTACCTATCGAATCACCCATTTGGTCGGCAACCATCGCGAGTGTCCGCCCCTGAGTGCTTCCGGTTTGAGCAAACTGTTGGCCAATTCGATCGGCCGCCGCAGGAGTAAAGCCGTCTTCGATTCCCAGCAGCATTTCCAAGGGAAAGATCGTGCGGCCGGATCGGCCACGTCGATAGCGGCCCCGCATGAGCGAAATTTTGCCGAACCGTGTCAGAATATCAGATCGCTTGGTCTTTTCTGCCAAACGGCGATACGTCTTGTTCCGATGCTTGACCGTGCCGGGCATTTGTTTGATGTCAGCTTCAAGCCGGGGGAATAACCACTGAAGCAACCGCAGGCCAAGCTGTTGCAATCGATCGTGCAAGGTGTTCTCCAATTCCAGCGTTCCCCGTGGCGTCGGACCCGAAGTGGAAAATTCGGCGAGCAGCTGTGTGACCTGTTCTTGAAATTCTTTGGTCGCTTGCTGAACGGCCTGAGAGATTTTATCGGTTGCGATTGCC
The DNA here is from genome assembly GCA_934255105.1 of uncultured Pirellulaceae bacterium. Taxonomy (GTDB): domain Bacteria; phylum Planctomycetota; class Planctomycetia; order Pirellulales; family Pirellulaceae; genus Aureliella. The sequence goes on along the minus strand of CAKQNH010000002.1, from coordinate 15,763 downwards.
ACGCAGAGGGTTGCAGCGTTATCCTTAACTTCCATGAGGCTTCCTTTCCTGCTTTGTTAGTGTGAGAACCAACATTTTGCAGGAGGAAGCCTCTTTTCATAAATACCAATTCAGTCCAGAAACGGGCGCACTACGCGGATCGCACCCAAATCCAATTATCATTTCAGCAAAGCTTTCACAGCATAGTGACGCCAATCGGAAGATCGCCGAACGATTGCAAAACCGGACAATGTGCGATTTTTGAACAGAATCTTCGTTTTCATTGTCCTAATTCGTTTGGTCATCGAGATCCTACGGGTGTGGCGACGCAAATCGATTGCCCGCGGCGCCGAGAATTCGAACTAGAAAGGATTAAGTAATGATAAGATATATCGCTGCCTGTTGGATCTTTGCCATTGGGGGGGGCTCCGTCGTGTCGGCGGACGAAGCGGTCAAAACCGGCTCCCACTTCACGTTCCGTTATCTCACCGACTACGGATCTCCGCAGACCTACAATACGCTGGCGTTTTCACCGGACAGCAGCCAAATCGCAGTTTCCGTGGCTGGGAACGTCGATTTCATTGATTGCGCCAGCGGCCGTGTCACGGGGCAATTCAAATCATCCCCCTTTTCCGTCACTTACACACGTGACGGGTCCAAAATCTACATGATTTCCCAGTACGAGTCATTGTTGCTCGACACGTTGACCGGGGCGAAACTAAAAACCCAATTCGAGTTGACGCCGGGCTATGTTGGGTTGGGACTCGAATCGCAAAGCGGCAAGTTGCTGATCAAACAGATCACACCAGGCGGCCCGGCTGCCAAGGCAGACGGGTTGTCCGTCGGTGACGAGTTGATCGGGTTCAGCGAGGGACGCAATGGTGAGATGTATGACCTGACTGGGCGATCGGTCAAAGATGCGATCGAGCGGATGAAGGGGACCGCGGGGACCTATTTTCGAATTCGAGTGTTGCCGCGAGGCACTTTCAGCGAGAACGATGCACGGGTCCACCTGTTGCGACGCAATGAGATGAAGCAGTCTGGCGCGGGGAACACCTACATCGAACCGGCCCCGGCAATTATTAATGACAACCTGGCATGGTGTGTTTACGAACGAAAGCACCAATTCCGTGATCCCAAGACCGGTACGCCGTTGGTCAATCTGGAAACCATCGACATCAACAATGTTGGACTGTATGCGGTCTCGCCCGATCAAAAGCGATTCGCGGTTGTCGCCCGTTCTAAGCAGGATTCGTCGATCAATGCTGTCGAAGTTTTCGATTTGGCGACACAGGATCGCTTGGCATACGTACCGATGGTGAAAGATTCCTATTACGACATCTCCTTCGCGGCGGACAACAATCGTGTGTTAGTCGCAACTTATGATTCCATCGAAGTGGTCGATACCGAACAACAGAAACTGGTCAATCGATTGACGCTGGGATACGTACCGCCGAAGGAAAAGAAGAAAAAAGGGGGCGGTGGGGTTTCCGCATCGGTGGTCCAAGCCGCAGCGGACTACTTTGCCTCCGGCAGCAGTGACGACGAGCGCGCACCCTACCAACTGGTCGCCAAGCTTGCCGTTTCAAAAAACAATATCGTTGCGACGGCAGATCGGCGGGGAGCGGTCAAGTTGTGGGACTTGGAGACCGGCAGCCTGTTGCATGAATTGCCAAAGACCCCCAACGAGGATACTGAGGTGATCCAGTTTGCCCCCAACGGAAAATGGCTTACCTACCTGATCGAAGGCGTTTTGCATGTCGTTGACGTTGCCGCAATCAAGCCGTTGACCGCTGAGCAAATTGCGACCATCCGTGCGGCCGCCGAAGAGGCCAAATTGCGCGAATTTCAAAAGCAAGCTGGCGTCGATCAGGGCCCATCGATACCGGGACTGGGACCGGAGTCGGTATCGGGCCCTGCGATGTCAGCCAGTTTAACGGTCGGGGCGAAGATTGAAGTACGGTCGCGGGGGCAATGGTTTCCCGCCACCATCGTTGCCGATCAATCTGGGGGCAGATGGGAAATTCACTACGACAATTCGCCGGATGATTGGAACGAAATTGCGACCGAAGTGCGAATCCGCCGTCGCCAGGAATAGTCGGCTGGTTTCGCCTGGAAAAGCGAATCCGGTTGGTTTGATTCAATCTCCATCAACCGTCCACAAACTTGCTTCGGTATCAGGACATGCATTCAAAGCTGAACCCCATTTCGAATTCGACTATCCGCGTGGCGATCTACTTTGCCGTCGCTTTGCTGGCGAACTCCGCAGGGCTGGGTTACGCACAAATTGATCGGGTCGATGTTGATCCCAGTCAGCGCGAACTACGATACGACTTGGTGGCCATCACCAAGGACCAGAAGTATTTGGTTGCGTTTGCCGATGAATGCTACTGCGTGTGGGACCGTGTGTCCGGTCAGCATCTGGTCAGGAAGTCAGGGGATTTCAATGATCCCGTCATCAATGAATCCGGTGAGCGGGTGATCTATTGGGATTACCAGGCGGATCAATTGATGGAAATCCGATTGTCAGGTGCTCCAAATCAATGGCCTGCAAAGGCCGTGATGGGAGGATTCGAGCAGGACGTCGAGCCATTGGCTCTTTCCGATGATTCCAAACGTTTGGCGTGCAAGTTCAATTACGAGGAATGTGGCGTCATCGATCTAGAGAAAAAGTCTGTTTTGATGCGTCAGCGACTCGACTCAATCTTCGGCGCGGCGTTTTCGCCGCGTGCGGATCGAGTCAGCTTTTCTTGTCAACGTGACGAAAACGCGGTGGTCAGTTTTTCGATCGACAACGGCGAATCGTTGGCAGACTCGGCGGGCTTTATCGGCCGTGCTTCGCACATCGAATATTCACCCGACGGGGACATGTTGGCGGTCAGTTGTACGATGTCAGGCGAAAACAGTTTGGTGTTGTTGGACGCCAACAACATGCGGCCCTTGCGAGGTGCCCGATTTCAGCTGTACTCCAGCCCGTCTAGTTGTGTGATCGACTGGTCGGACGACGGTTCCGTTCTGGCGGTCTCCGGTGCGGAAGGTGGTTCCGCATCGATCGGTCTGTTTGACGCCAAGAATTTGACACGAATGCCACTACTACGTGGTCATTACGCGTCGTCATTGATGTTCGGAGCCGCCGACGAACGGTTGTATTCCGTTTCCGACGACGAGCCCGGATTGATCGGTTGGGATTGGAAATCAAACGTGCGTTTTCGTGACGCGACGGCGGTGCTGGCGAGTCATCCCCGAATCGATAAAACCGGTGATGGATATCCGGTGCACCTGCGACTTGAGATTTCGCCCGACGGGAAAACAATTGCTCTGGCAGTGCCATCGCCGCGCAGCGTCAATGCCGAGCCACCGTTGCAATCGACCGAGGATCCGGCGGCAACCAAAGGAATCGATTTCAGTCGTCTGGACCACGAAACGGCTTACGTCTTTTTTATTGATCTGGAATCGGGAAGAACGACCAAAGCGATCGTTGCCAATCGCATGTTGAAGAAACGTGACGGGTCGATGATCAGCGGACGGGTATTCGATCGAATCGCGTTTTCCCCGGATGGTCAGAGTTTGGCATCGTTGTTTGGTGGTTCGACGGACAGCGACTCTCACTTAATCGTCTGGGACATGCAATCGCAAACCCCACGCGTGAAGATGTTGATCGAAACCGAATACGATACTTGGCGTGAAGGCTGGTTGGATTTGGCATACACCCCGGAAGGTCAATCGCTGTTGCTTTTACCTTATGATTCGAAAGAGCAAGGGGTTCAAGTCCTGGATCTGGCGACGACGACCGTAACGAACACGATCAAGGGTGAATTGGGTCCTTCGCTGTTGCCACTTGCCGGTGGTCAAGTTGCCTCCGGTTTCGCTACCTGGGACTACGTCAACGCCGAATCACTGTATCGAGAAAACACGCACTACCCGACCCGTTACGACCAGTTGGCCTGGGCGCGAGACAATTCGCTGGTCGGAATTTACAGTGGCAGCACGGTCGGGAAATGGAGTTTGGAGACTTTGAAAATCTCGTTTCCGTTTGCCGCACACGGCACGACCGGCGGGATCCCGATGCATGCGCTCACTGGGACGAAAGGCGGTGAATTGATCGCGACCGGAGGGAACGACGGTATGATTCGTGTTTGGGATCCCGCTACAGCACATTTGCTGGTCGTATTGCGTGGACACCAACGACCCATTGATGCACTGTGCTTCACGCCCGATGGACAACGACTCGTTTCCGCCTCACGGGATGGCACGACACGGATTTGGGTTGTCGGTGATTTGGCATCTGGTCGAAATCAACAGGATCGTCCCAATCTGCCCACACACCGTGCATTCGATGTTGCCGCCGGTGCAAAGGTGACTGTCAGTTTCGATTCGCCGGCGGCCAACGCGGAAATCGTCCAGGCACTCCAGCAGGCACTCGAACAAGCCCAAGCGTCGGCGGCCGCCAAATAGGGCATCCTAACGAAACATCCTGACAACGGACACGATTGCGAAATTTGACCATGAGTGAAGACCCGAGTGATCAAAACGACGATGTTTGGGGACGCGAGACCGTGCCTCCTTCGCCGGTGCAGCCCGGCGACGCATTGGGACGCTACCAAATTGTCGAACAAATCGGCCGTGGCGGGATGGGGGAGGTTTGGAAAGCCTTTGATCCCAGTGAAAATGGCCCGGTGGTGATCAAATTGTTGCCGATGAATTTGCAAGGCAACTCTTTGGAGATGGAGCGAATTCGAGATTCATTTCGCAAAGTTCGCAAACTGCAACATCGCTATATCTGTCCGGTACACGACCTGGGGAACGACGACCGGATTGGCGATTTTTTGGTGATGAAATTCATCGACGGCGAGACGCTCGCCGCCCACCGCCATCGGACCGTCAAAAGCGGTCGCGAGTTGACGCCACAGCGGGTTATCGAGATCTTGCGACCGATCGCCGAGGCACTCGACTACGCGCATGACGAAAAAGTTGTGCACAGAGATGTGAAACCGCAAAACATCATGGTCCGTAAAGACGGCAGCGAACCACAGTTGGTTGACTTTGGATTGGCCGCAGAGATTCGGCTGACCACGTCTCGCATCACGCGGGGAGCCGTCGACACTACCGGCACGTTTCCTTACATGGCGCCGGAACAATGGCGCGGCCGACAACAAGATGGACGAACCGATCAATATGCCCTCGGCGTCGTTGCATACGAAATGATCGCGGGGAACGTCCCCTTTGAATTGGCATCACCCGAGATCATGCGCCTTTGCGTGCTCGAAGACGATCCGCAAGAGATTGATTCATTGCCCGCCGCGGCCAACCAGGCACTCAAAAAAGCGATGGCCAAAGATCCCGGGAAGCGATTCGCCAATTGCACCGAATTCATCAAAGCCTTGAATGCCGCGATGACCCAGCCGCCGGCAAAGGTACCCGGACGGCGCAGCGCACCGGTTGCCGCAACCGCAGGAGTTTCGGGTGCGCGTGGTGCGTCGCCGGCAGGAACAACGCGACCGCGGATGAAAGAATCATTGTTCACGGGGGCCCTGATCCTGACAGTGCTTGCCGGCGGTTGGCTGCTGCGTGACGATCTTTTTGGCACGGCAAACTCCAACCAGACCGCTAGCGTCAATCCGCCCGGTCCCCCGCCCGGCCAAGTGGCGCTTCCGCCGGACTCGTCACAATCCGCGTCGGCGCAGTCGCCAAATCCGAACGTCACACCTGACCGATCAGCCGGCGCTACAACAAATGGCAACTCCGGTTCTACCAACACTCCGACCCAGTCCTCGCCTTCGTCGGCAAATTCCAATCCCCAGACGACACCGAATCCTCCCACGTCACAACCGAACATCCAACCCGGCGGAGGACAATCGACAAACACGCCCACGGCAACTTCGCCGACGATGGCGGCAGACGGCAACGACGCCACCAAATCAACCACACCTGTCCCCAGCACTGACCTGCAAAAGCAACTCGCCCAGCAGGCCCAAGACGCCCATGACAAGGCGGCCGCTGCCAAGAACGCCGCCCGCAACAGAAGCGAAAGCGACTATGCCCCTAAGGAATTGGCACGTGCCGAGGCAGCCTTCGCGGCGGGAATGGACAGTTTTCAAAGCACCAAGTTTGCCGAAGCGACGGAACAGTTCAATCAAGCTGCGATGGCATTTTATGAAAGCATCAATTTGGGACGTCAAGCGTATCAGGTCAGCCGTGACTATCGTCGTCTGTTGCAGGAACTATCCGACATCCGAGATCACGCCGAAAAAGTAAAGGCCCCCGAATATGCGCCGGCCGAATTCTCCGCCGGCAATGCCGCCCAAGCCGCAATGCAGCAGGAACACCAGGGCAAAAACTATCTGGAGGCGGCCGAAAAACTTGCCGAATCGAAACGTGCCTACCAGCTTGCGATCGAAGTGGCCGAACGGATGGCTCAGGTCGTGTTGGCGAAAAAGAACTTCGAAGCCGAGATCGCTGGCATCGCGCCCGAGAAGCTAGGCCAATACGGCGGCCAGAAGTGGACAGACGCAATGGGCCGTATTACTGCGGCGCAGAAAGATCGCGACCACGAAGCACTGGAAAAGAGCTACAAGGCCGCCACCACGCTAGTTCCTTCGATCCGTTCGGCCATCCGCCAAAGCGAGGTTCAATCGATCAGCAAGAGCGGAAATCACCGCGAAGTACTCGACCTTCTTTGGCCCACCTGGAATGAGCTGGATGATGATCTGAAAACTGTCTTTACAAAATCTGCGCAGGCACAACCCCAGTGGTGGTTTGAACGAGCCGACGATGAAATTGCCAGCGTAGACTTGCGCGCCGAGGCCAAGGCGATGTTGTTCGTCGCGATAGCCAACGCTTATGAGTCTCGGAACGAATTAAAGGCGGCCAATGAGTATTTCTCCAAGGCACTGGAACAGTCGACTCGTTTATCCGATGCCCGCAAAGCGATGGAAACCACATTCCAAATCGCACAGGAGATTGATGGAAAGCGGAACCTTGACATGCTCAACGACGCCATCACCCAACTAAAAGTCGAATTGGGTGCGATGAATACGGTGGGTGTGCAGAGAGAGGACGCCAACGAGATCACCTGGCTGAAGTATTTCATTCCGATTCGTGCCGCGGCGATGCTGTGGAAGGCACAATCTTACCAAGCCGCTGATGCGATGAATCAGTTTGCCTATGCGAGTATCGAGTCGACTTGGAGTTTCTACTCGGACTTGCCACGCTATCAAGCGATGGTCGTTTTTGCCGGGGCCGGAGATCTTGATCGTCTCGGATCGCTGGGTGTGGTCGCGGGCGAGCAATCGTCCGATCGGGGCCGGATTTTGATTTCACAAATCATGGGTAGTCGCCCCTACGAAAGTTTGATGTCCCAGACGATTTACAGCGTCGGCATCAATCACAGGCCGCCAAACGGGTCCGACAAATACGAGGTGCTGGGGCAAGTGGAATTGGCACTGGCCTACGCACAGGCCGGTTCGAAGACGGAATACAATTTACATTTCAGGCATGCCGAATCAATGTTGCAAGCGTACAACAACAGCGGACGCGACAAGTGGACGATTTCGTCGGGTAACGCCAGATTGGCGATGGCGGAAGCCTATGGGGAAGAATTCGTGGCTGCCGCCGGAAGAATCCGCAATCATGTCACGCACCAAATGCCGCTGGGCGAAGCCTATTTGACGTTGGGACGGCGGCAACTGGCCGTCGAATCGACCGCCGGTACTAACCAGATCAAGCAGTCCGGAATCGCCGCCGCGACCGCAACACTGACCGCATTTCCCACTCATCCGAGTTCAGCGCTGTTGGCTCAAGAGCTGGCCGAGTTTACTTCTGCAAAAGACTTTGACGAAGCAATCAATTGGATGAACGCGCTTCCTAACGACAACCTACGTATCGCGGCGATTGTGGGGATCGGTCAAGCTTTGTCGCTAGCGGGCGACTCATCAGATTGACCAACCGGTCGAATACAGCCTCGCCCTTTACAACCTGACGTCCTGAAGATCCTTTGTTTTGAAAACGCAGAAGTGGTGTTTTTTCCGGTCTTCAAATGACTTACGCTGATTACCCACCGAATCGGTACAGCCCGCAATGTTTCGTGACATAGCTAAGGTTATCGGACATTTAAGCTAACCGCGATCGTTGCGACCGACAGAACCGGTCAGCTTCTTGAAGCGGCGGCGCTGCTTGTCCCAGTTGGGTTCGGCGGCGATGGGGCGGATTTGACGCTCGGTCAGCGGGGCTCGGCTTTCGGTGTAGGGCCGCAGAAAGAGAAGCTCTTCTTGGAGGTCCGGAGCCAGGCCGGTGAGGTTGAGAATTTGCGTCAAACGAGCTCGAGTAACTTGGCCAGCGCGGGCGAGGTCGGCTTGCGATTGGAATTGGCCAGTGGCTAGCAGGCGGTCGAAGTGGATCGCAAGGGCCATCAGCCGCGATAGCCGCGGCAGTCGCCCCACTTTGGGCCGCTGTGGGGCCTCACCGCGGCGAAACTCGCGTGCGCCGCGATCGCTACGGGCAACGTGAAACGCGCGGCGGATTGGCCGCGTGCGGGGCGACGTTTCGGATTCACTATCTGGTGTCTCGGTCATCTGGCGTTCTCCGAAATGTGGCGAGCAAAGTTACCGTCTTGGCCAAGTGAACTGAGGCCAGCAGGGTGGAAGGTGATATCGATCGTCCCGGCGACACCGTCGTAGTCGATCCGCTCGATCAGCATTTCCATCAGACGGCAACGATCACGCGGTGGAATGGTGTCCCAGGCTTTATCCAGTTCGCCAAGAGTTTTTCGGATCGATGCGTGACTGACACGAAGGGGGCGATGATGATCGATCGCATCACGCAGTTCCTTCAATCGAGCTTCGTTCTTGTCGATTCGAGCCTGCGTCGATTCAATCAAATCGGGACCAGCCGAAGTTGCAAGCAGGTGCGCGATCTCAGCGTGGTCCTCTTTCAAAAACTTGGCGATCGAGTCGGCCTCTCGGCATTGTGCATCGATGTCTTCGCGGTTCTGCTCGTGGCACCTTTCGTAGATGTCGCGGATGAGTTCATCATCGCCGGCAAAGACTCGTAGCTCTTCGACGACGAAGCTTTCGATTTGCTTGGCGGGGATCGACGGAGACGGGCACGAATCGTAGCCTTGTTTCTCGGCTTTGCCACACACGTAATAGCGGTAACGCTTCGTTCCGCGTCCGGTCGACGTGTGCCGCATGGCTCGATTGCATGTCGCACAGCGAAGAATGCCGCGCAGCATTCCGTCGAAGTTGGTTGAAGCGCGAATCATGCCGATGCGACCGTTCTTTCGCAACGACTCTCCGACTTCGGCAAAGAGCTGCGGATCGACAATCGCTTGATGTTGGCCCTCGTGAATTTCGTCTTTGTAGGTCAGCTTGCCAATGTAGGTCACGTTGGTCAGCATCTGGTAAATGCGATTCTTGTCGTAGGTCAGACCACCACGCGTTGTCCCCTTCTTCGTCGTCCACAGCTTGGTTCGCCACCCTCGGCGATTTGCTTCGCGGGCCGTTTCGAGGAGAGAATGTGTCCGAAGGTAGAGTTCGAAAATCTGCCGAACGCGTTCGGCTTCGTGCGGCACCACCACGAGCTTGGTTTCGTCGATCGTGTAGCCGAATACCGGCACGCCGCCGCACCATTTCCCTTTGCGGCGAGTCGCCGCGATCTTGTCTCGCGTCCGTTCGCTGATCATCTCACGCTCGAACTGGGCGAACGATAGCAGCACGTTGAGAATCAATCGGCCCATGGAACTGGCGGTGTTGAACTGCTGCGTAACCGAAACGAACGCAACATTGTGTTTCTGGAATGTCTCCATCAACCGCGAAAAGTCGAGCAGACTGCGACTGAGCCGGTCCACCTTGTAAACAACCACGCAGTCGATCTTGCCAGCTTCGATGTCTGCCATCAGCCGTTTCATCGCCGGCCGCTCGAGATTTCCGCCGGAGAAGCCGCCATCGTCATATCGCTGGTCGACGCATTGCCAGCCCTCTCCGCGTTGACTCACGATATATGCTTCCGCGCCTTCACGCTGCGCGTCCAAGCTGTTGAACTCCTGGTCGAGCCCCTCTTCAGTCGATTTTCGAGTGTAGATCGCACAGCGGACGATTCCTTTGGTTTGCTCTTGGTTCATGCGGACTCTCGCTTGCGTAGATTGAAGAATCTAAAGCCATTCCAGTGCTGGCCGGTGATCGCTTTAGCGACGGCTGAAAGCGTCTTGTAACGCTCTCCCTCGAAATCAAAACCGTCGGGCATCACGGTGACGACGCACTCCCGGCCCTTATAGAAGCGAACTAGACAATCACCGACCGGCGGTAAACGCTCGTCGTTGGGCGGCACGTTTCGACTGGTTGGAGCTGGGCGCGCCGGTGGTTCTGGTTCACGTGGTGCGGTGACTCGAAGGTCCGATTCGTTGGCCAGTTCCATCGCCCGCTGTACGGCTCGGTCGGTCAAGCCGCCAGATGCGTTCGCCTGGATCCGCCACGCAATGCGTTTTTGGAGCCATTGTTTGTTGCGGCCAGTCGTTGGTTCACCAAAGACTTCAGCATACTTCTCCTGCAGTTCGCCGACCTTCATCCGGCGCAGCGCAGCTAGCTCTCGATTTATAGGGTTACTCATGGGGTTCTCCGTGACTTGAAGAAGTTGTTTGCCGGGCGCGTTCACCACGGCCAAATCACAGAGAGCGATCGTTTTCCGATTGGATCAAGCCATCCTGTTCGGAGTTGCCAGAAGATTTTGCGGAGGACTCGTCACTTACCGAGATATACTGTTGCCGAAGGACAGCACGGGCCAGCAGGCGGACAATTTCTTGGCGTCTTGATCGAGCATCATCGCTAGCAGTTTTCGGAACATTTGTTCGCACGGGCAGAACCTAGAGGCGAGAAGTGGGAGTGGGCGGTTAACAGGCCGCCTCTATCTCCTGACCTTCCAAGTTCTGGCTCCGAAAGTCGGAGCCAACCCAAAAGAAAATTTCAGCGAAGTTGTTTGCTTGGCAAACGCAAGATCGCATCCAAATCGTCGGCCGTTTGCCAGAGCAGTCGCAATTGATTGGCCGCAGGGTCGTTGAAACAACGGCTGGCGTCGGATTTCGTCATTCCGGTGCGTCGTCCGAGCTCTTGTTGCGTGGGGCGAGGCAGCAGATCCCCGGTTGCACGCGCGTGATCGGCAGCACTTCGCAAGTGCTGAGTTAATTCTTGCACCAATAGCTCAATCTTGGTGACGCGGGCCGATCGCCGCGGTTGCGGTTTTTGTTTAGGCGTTTCTGATCCGAAGGCAACTCCAAGACGATCTTCGATCGCGTCCCAGTCGATTCGTAAACCATCACCAGAGAATTCGGCAAGGTCCTCGATTCCAATTACCAAGTTGTGTGTCTTTTCGGTAAGTCGCTCTGCCGAGCTGGACAACGGCATGAACACGAGTGAGCGGGGCCGTCGGCTAAGTTGTTCTATGATGTTCAGTTCTTGTCCGAATCCCATACTGCGGAGAAACAACAGCTCTCGGCTTCGTCCCTCGCAAGTTCTTCTGCCGACTTGCCACAAGCGGTCCCCGACAAGTGGTTTGACCGCAAGTCGCGCATCCGCGAAAAGATGATTCAATAGTTGCTCCGTATCAAAGACCAGTTGCTCGAGCAAATTCGCTCGCACGCTAGCCGGTCCGCAATCCTCGCAAACAATAAACCCGTGTCGGTTTCCTTCGCGATCGGTTATGTAAGTAATCGGCCGGTGCTCGCCGCAATCCCTGCATTGATGCTCGGTCGCCGGCGTGGTCGGTCGGACCAGCCCATGGCGACTCAGGCAAGCGAGCTGGTCATGTTGCAAAAGTTTAGCGTCTCGGATCGTGACTACAGGTGGACTAAGCTCCCACCGAGACCAGATTGGGCTCGTCCGTCGGCGCATCGTCGACTCCCCACATGCGAAGGTGTTTCTGAACAATCTCGGCTCGGTCCGGCGTCAAATTGCGCAGGTTGCAACTTCCGGGTGTAATTCGAACGATGCGGCTGCCGGCTCGGGCATAGCGTGTGGCCGGGAATACGAATCGGATGCCAACGGAATTGACGCTGAAGTTGGAGAGCACGTCATTCGACGATCGTAGTTCCTCATTGATCGCCCGGTGAATCGTATCCGTCTCGTCGTGTTTGTTGATGCCCGTTGCAATGGGACGTCGGGTCAATGGATTGAACATTTTGATCTCTTCGATGCGGACTCGGATTTGATCCGCCGGATCGGTCGGCAACTGCGTGGCTGGATCTTTCAAGTGATCGATATAGTAGCCGCTTTCGTCCTCGTACGCGGGCACTTCCCATCTCAGGACGGTGCTTGCAAAGAGGGTCTCAAGTCGCTCTTTGTGAGCCTTCGGCAAACTCGCGCAGAGTTCGAAAGATCCCGCGTGGCGGTCGTAGGCGAAGATGATGTTCAAGGTCGGACGTATCGATACCGTTGCCAAGCGTCCCTGCTCATCGTGTGTATTGTCGGTGCGTACAAAGTCGTCAGGATAAACGATGAAATAGATGATGCCGTTGTTCTCTAGCCGTTCCACCGTGACGTGCTGGCCTCGTCCTTCTTCACGCAGCATGTTGGAGACGGCATTTCCAAGCTGCATCACCGCATCGCTCGGGATCTCCAAGTTGGCCGGCGCTCCGTTTCGCTCCCGCCAGAACGTGGCTTCCTCCAAATGCAATAATGTGGTGGCCGCGTGAAGAATCTCCCATTCGTGAAGTCGTACCCACATTGCCCGTCCAGTAAGGTTTAGACCATCAGGTATGCGTGACAGCAGATCGGGTTCGCCGAGCATCCGAGCGGTGTCCTCAATCGCCCGCATACCGGCTTCACTTGCGAATGAGCGAACGGTCCGCAAATCAATCTCGGAATCTTCGCGAATGCTTGCCGGTAATCCATCGAGGTGCAAAATCATGGGATCAATGTCGTTCTCACTGAGGGTATCCCACGGGATATCAAATGGCCCGGGGATGTGATCGTGGAACCACTGTTTCAGGAGCGAATTGGGAACCACGCGAAGCAAGGTGGACAACGGAGTAGGCTGAGGCATGACAACTAACTTTCAGATTTCTTGGTGACACAAATAACCTTTCCAAGCACACGAAAGTCGCTATCAGGCTGAATCTCGATCGGCTTATACTTCCGATTCTCCGGCAGCAACCGAATCGCTCCATCGTTTAAATCAAGTCGCTTGACAGTCGCTTCGTCATCGATCAATGCCACAACAATCTCGCCGTTCTCGGCGAGCTGTTGTCGGCGAACGATCACAACGTCACCGTCCCGCATATCCGCGTCCTTCATGCTGTCGCCGCTGATCGTCAAGGCAAAGCACTGGCTGCGTCCGACAAGATCGGATGCAACCATGACTTCGCCCAGCCGATTTTCTTCTGCAAGCATTGCCGGCCCAGCTTTGACCACGCCGAGAACCGGAACACTTGTCATCGCGGCAACCGTTTGACTTGGCCGTCGAACGACCCGCAAGCTGCGAGCCTTGCGGGGCTGACGTGTGACGTAGCCTTTGCGTTCAAGTTGCAGAACCAACTGATGCGCGCTGGCAGCGGTGATACCAAGCTTTTCGCCAAGTTCGGTCATCGTCGGAGCAATGCCATAGCGATCGATCGCGGCCGACAGTTCGTCGAGGGCTCGCGATTGTCCTTCGGTAATGGCGTCCTGGCGGGGTCTTCCTCGTTGAGGTCGGCTGCGGGGCATGGTTGGCATCCTTGACGGTGATTTTTGGGTGGCTCGAATTCGCGCTGATAGACTTTGTTTCGTGCACACATAAATCTACTTGCTCCGATTATGCCGACAAGTCAAATTTTGCTAGCAAAGCTCGAAGCATCGGAAAATGCTTGGTGAAAAATTTTCTTTAGCGCTGATAGATGAACTGGACATCGACCCGCGGCCGTCGGCTCGGAACAGCGGTTTGCCACACAGGTTGCTTGTCTGGATGCCTTCGATCGCGGGAATAAACTCGAATGGCGATGCCTGGAACCAGGGCCGGCCGTTCTCGTCGACCAGGGAACCGAGCATTAGCGGCATGACGAACGTACCTGACGTTCTGCCGGATTGGTGCAGGAGCGAACCGAACCTGAATTCGCCTCGCTGCATTTCCTCCCAGGTTGTTCCAGGCGGAACGACCAACTCCAGCACGATGCCTTCGTAGGCTGACAAGAACTCGATCAGTTCGCGATTGCCGAGAATTCCGTCGGTGATGTCGCACCGGTCCAAGCTCGGATTAAGAAGCAACGCTCCCAGTCGTTTGAGCATCTCTTTGCGGGATTTTTTCCCGGCGGTTTTCAAGCCGAGGCGTTCGAAGCGTTGCTTGCCAGTTGGGTCGTCGAAAGTGGAATCCTGGACAAGTGGCGGGAAAGGGAGGATTTGCATGATGGGTCTCCAGTGGAAGAGAGTTTAAAGAAACACGATCCACGCAGATTGACTGATGCTCGTGACACCTCTGGTCAAAGCCGAAAGAAAATTTGCCGAAACGAACCCCCGCTTTCGTGGGTGACCGCTAGTTGCAGTTGCAGTTAGTGCGATTTGCTGCAACTGCAACAACAAAATTTTCGACGATTTTTTCCCGTGAATTGTTGGGTGAAACGCAGTTGCAGTAATCGCCGAGTGCGATTTGCTGCAACTTCGCCGGTGGGTGTGGCCGCTGCCGAGACGCGGCCTTTTCAAAACGCCCATCGACGGAGTGAACATGTCAGTTTCCACCCCCACTCAACCCAAAACCACGTCCACCGTCCCGCTCACCGAGGACCCGTTTGCCCAAACGGTCATCCGCCGCGCCATCAAACGGCTTCTTCGTTGTCCTGAGTTTGCGCCGCACGAAGCGGAAGACCTGCATCAGGAACTGCAGTCGCAGCTCGAACGGGCGATGCGATCGCACGATGCAACGATTGGCCATCAGAATCCGTTCATCACCATGGTGGTCAACCGAGCCGCCACGAATCTGCGAACCTATCGAACGCACAAGATTCGCGATGATCGCGAGGTGACCTCGCTCAACGTGATGGTGGAATCCGGCGGTGAACGCCGTGAGTTGATCCAGTGCATCAGCGAAGACGACAACCGGAATCGAATCGAGACGGCAAAGCTCACCGAAACCGAGTTGGTCGATCTGCAACACGACATGGAGGTTGTCATTGCGAAGCTGCCCGAACACTGGCAACAGCTCCTCAGACTACGCAAAGACCATTCGCTCCGCGAGTGTTCGCAAATCATGGACGTGCCACTTTCGACGCTCAAGTACTGGATGACGAAGATCGCTGCCGTGTTCCGTGAAGAATCTCTCCACGAGTATCTGGTCTGAAGTTTTTTGCCCATCGCTTCGTCTTTTGATCTGAAAAGTTGGAAGGTCTAGAGGTAGCGGAAAACCATTGAAGACCTTCATCCAACTCAATCGAAACACCAAGCCTCTATGCCTGAATTGACTTTAAACATCGAACGTCGCGTCGCCCTTTCACTCGCCGTCGGCCGGTATCTGCGATTGGCCGATCGTTTTAACGAAGCGTCGAAAGAGTTCACCGGAGCGTGCAAATCGCTGCGTCTGCAACTCGGCGCTGAACAGCGTTTCGTTGTACTGATCGATTTCAAGCACTACCTCGTGACGAGCGATCGCGACGGCAACTTCGAAGTCGAACACATCCAATCCATCTGAACAATCCAACGTCTCATCCATCCAACCACGGAGCTAACCAAACAGTGACCAACTTACTCGAAACCATCCAATCCGGCCGGCAATCGAAGCCGCCTCGCGTCTTGCTTTACGGTGTCGAAGGGATCGGTAAATCGACCTTCGGCAG
>CAKQNH010000001.1 GCA_934255105.1 uncultured Pirellulaceae bacterium | reverse complement strand
GTCCTCTCCGTTAAAGTTCGGGGGTGTTCCCCTGGGTTTTTCGCGTTTGCGATTAGGGGCGTAGCGTATTGGCTCAACGTGCCGAGTCAGTTTCCACCGCTACGCCCCTTCGCTTTATACACAATTGCAAAACGTTTTGCTAGGAACTACAATGAGACACATGGGATACACAGCAACAGACGCATCAAAGGAAATAGGTTGCAGCATAGCGACAGTCAGTCGCTGGGCGCGCACACTTGGCCTTGGGAACAAGTATGGTTCGAGTTACGTATTTACGCCTGCGGAAATAAAAAAAATCTCCAGAGAATGGAAGAAAACCAAGGGTCGCCCAAAAGAATCTGATAAAAAAGACCGATAGCATATTGCAAAGCGTTTTGCATTTATGTATCTTGATTGACAGTTGGAACCAGCAAGCCGTGGAAAGCGAGCTGTTTCCTTGTACTAGGCACGGTTTCTTATCGCTCGCACTCTAGCGGACGGCACGAAAACCGGCAGAGGATTCTATAGCCGGAGGCATCCCCATGGGTGCAAGTGCAAATTCACGCACGAAAGTAGCGAAGGGCATCAACCGTCGCCTGCCGCCAATTGAGATTACAGAGAAGCTGAAAAAGCGGTTCTGGTCCAAGGTGGATAAAACACTTGAGCATGAATGCTGGCCGTGGCTGGCGTCCATCCGCGCTGGCTACGGCGCGTTTCGAGTTGCTGGTCGGGTCTATTCTGGCCATCGCGTCTCGTATGTGTTGACGCATGGCGAGCCTGAACCTGGGCTTGTTATCGGCCACAAGTGCGACAACAGGGTTTGCTGCAATCCTGCGCACCTGGAGGCGATTAGCGTCGTCAAGAACAACCGCGATGCGGTTCTTAGGGGTGAAGCGTGCAGACCCCGTGGAGAGCAGGTTCATAACGCAATCCTGACGGAAGACATCGTTCGGCAGATCCTGTCAATGCACGTTCCTGGCGTGTTTTCAACTCGGCGAATTTCACTCGCCCTGGGCCTCAAGGTGTCCACCGTAAAACATGTTATCGAGGGCACCGGCTGGCGTCACGTTTCCGAAGGTTTCAAGCAACAAGGGGCAAATCATGTTGATGCGTAAGTGTGATTCACAGTTGGCCAATGAGGAGTGCGTTCGCCGCGCGGCGAAGGATCTAGCCAAGCTGCATATTGGCGATGTGCTGCTGTCGATCATTCATGAGCTCGAGAGCAATCTTTACCGGCTGTCGCCTGGGCACGTTGAGCAGGGCATGTCGGAAGAAGCCCGCAAGTATGGCCAGGACGTCGCCAGCGGTGTGATGGAAACGCTGCTGGACGATGCACCGATCAACTATCGGTCGCTGATTAACGAGGCCAACGAAGACGGCGATGAGGTCTGCGAAGACACCATTTCGGACGATGTTCGGGCCTATGTGGACGCGATCATGGCGGATTGGGTGAAGTCATGACGTTTCGATTCAACATTTGCCCACAACGGGGCAAGAATGACGACGGCGACGAGCAAGTGTGGGTGGAGGTCTATGCCGAGCCTACGCCGAAGCTACGCCACTGCATCCCAAGCAGTGACGAACTGCTGGCCTATGCAATGCCGCGACTGGAAGCACTTGTTGAGCAGGTCTACGAAGCAGGCAAGCGTGACGGTCAAGCCGAGGTCAAGAAGATCCTCCGCGACCTAGTGCGAGACGACACGCCGCGGCACAGCCTGCCGCATTTTCCACTTGAGCTGTACACGCCTCAGTGCGATCCACCGGAACTGACCAGATGGGGCGAACGATGACACGACAGATCGAATACGAAGGCATGAAGCTCTACACGTGCCCAAACGGGTGCGACGAATCCGAGCTTGAGACGGGGACCGAGGGGCAGTCGTTCATGGCGATTATGGGCAAGCCACATAAGTACCTGCGATGCGGCAAGTGCAAGTTCGGGGACGAAAACGCGGTGAACAGCAAGACGGACATGGCGGACGTCATTCGTGTTTGGAATGACTCATGCGAGGCTGAGCACGCATCCCTCAAGCAAGTGAGGTCGTCATGCGAATAGACCTACAAACCTTGGCTGTCGGTGTGCTGATGGCTGCTGGTGCAATGGTGGTGAGCTGGTTGGCAATTCACTGAGGAGAGTAAGGGTGAGGCAAATAATCGAGGCCAGTGAGTGTGTAGGTAAGCGAATCACAGCGATTCAATTGGGCAACAACGACGCGCAGGTGGTTATCGTGTTCGACGACGAGACCTTCGTTGCTCTGCGGGCTCGCAGGACGTACGACGGCGAGGCGGAGATTGAGGTTGAAACAAGTTTCAGCCCATTGGGTTGGCAACACGTTGACCTCCAATCTGCGTTCGGAGACGCGCAGGCAAAGGCAATGCACGATGCAGAGGTTGATCGGCAGGCGGTGGAGCGGGCAAAGTGGCTGGATCGAAGGAAGGCGGAACTGCGAGAAGAATTGCGAAAACTAGAGTCGCAGGAATAGCAGGGTGTGCTTGGTTAGCTGGTTGGCAATTCATTAGGGGTATCTGATGCGCAGGGACGAGCGGCCAACTAGGCCAATTACGAAAGAGGCCAAGCGAGTTTGCTTGTCGTGCGAGAAGAAATTCAATTCAAGCGGCCCAGGCAACCGCATCTGCGCACCCTGTAAGCACAAGCAGACGCCGGGGCCAATTGGGCACACAAACAGCGGCAAGAGACTGAACGGTATCGAGCTAGCAAGCTAACGGAGGGCGAGGCGATGTTGTTAGTTGAACAAGTCGAAGAACGGTTTTGCTCCTGGTCGGTCGAGGCCGGAGTCTACAAGTTCAAGTACAAGAAAAACGGCGAAACGTACAACTGGATTTGTACGCCAGGGTATCGCAGGGAGTGCTTGCGGGCGATTACCGCCGACGCTGGCAATCCCGAATTGAGCCTTGATTATCACGACGCGGCCACGATCACGGCTCGCGTTCGGCAAGTTGTTCCTGCGGACTGTTTCACACCAGCGGAGGTTGAGCCTGCTGTAGATGAATGGTTCGCGTGTGACGACCGGCTGGGCGACTGTGCGGGAGCGATTGGGTTCCTGCTGGTCGTGTCGGCTGGGTTTTGGGCAGGGGTTATTTACTTAGTAATAAGGGCATTGGGATGAGTGAAGTTGCAGAGGCATATCGAGTTGACAATGCGCCAGTGGAGTCTGGCGTTGAGATTGAGAACGATGTTTACCATTCGATGGCGGGCGTCAGTTCTTCGCGGCTGAAGGTGTTTATGGATGACGTTCGTCTGTATTGGTATCAGTTCCTTAGCGGCCAGTATGAACAACCTCGCAAGGCTCACTTTGACTTTGGAACGGCCGTGCATGAACTGGCGCTGCTGGGTGACAAGTCGTGTGTGGTCGAGATCCCCGAAGATGTATTGGCAACCAACGGCGCTAAGAGCGGCAAAACGTGGAAAGCTTTCGAGGCAGCCCATGCGGGAGCCACGCTGCTGAAGGCGTCCGAGTATGCGGCGCTCAACGGCTGTGTTGAGTCGTTACGCAAGCATCCAGTAGCGGGCAGTCTGCTTGAGCAGTCGGGCATCTGTGAAGCGGCGTTCTTCACAGAAGACGGCAATCTTGAATTGGCCATGCGATGCAAGCCCGACAAGCTGCTGAGCAATGGAATCGTGATGGACCTGAAGACAACGGCCACCGGGACCACTGCGGCAAAGTTCGTAAAGAGCGTGGCAGGGTTTCGGTATGCACACCAGGAGTACTTCTATCGTCGCGTTCTGCGGGAATGCGGCGTCGAGGTCAAGGCGTTCGTGTTCGTGGCTGTGGCAACGGAGCCGCCGTACACGGTCGATTGCTACACGCTCTCTGCTGAGTTCTTGCAGATCGCAGAAGTGGACGTGGAGAACGCTCTGATGGAGCTTGCGGAGCGAACTAGAGCCAACGACTGGCTACCGCGAAATCACAATTCAATCGTTGAATTGTCGCCGCCGAACTGGATGAAATTTAATGGGGAGTACAGTCTCTAATGAGTACCGAAATGATTCGCACTGAAGGGACAGCATTGTCTCTGTTTTCCGCTGACGGCTTCGAGCTGGTGCAGCGCATGGCAAAGGCTTTTGCAAGCTCCACGATGGTCCCCAAGCAGTACCAGGGCCCGGCAGGGATCGCCAACTGCATCATTGCCTTGAACATGGCGCAGCGGATCGGCAGCGACCCGCTGATGACCATGCAGAATCTCTACGTGGTGCATGGCACGCCAGCATGGTCGGCGCAATTCTTGATCGCAACATTCAACGCTTGCGGACGCTTCAGCGCTATCGATTACGAGTGGGAAGGAAAGCCAGGGTCTGATGACTGGGGCTGTCGAGCAGTGGCCGTCGAGGAAAAGACGGGGCGCAAGCTGGTTGGCGCGCTAGTGACGATCGCACTAGCTAAGGCAGAAGGCTGGCACGGAAAAGCTGGGAGCAAGTGGAAGACGATGCCAGAGCAAATGCTGCGTTACAGAGCAGCGTCATGGATGGTACGTGCTTACGCTCCTGAGATCGCTATGGGCCTGCACTCAGCGGATGAAATCGAGGACTCGTACAACCCGCGCCCGGCGAACGGCAGCAAGGTAACCATGCAGTCGGTAGAGTCGCTAACGGTCGGCTCCAGGTCGTTCGACGCTGAGGAGATCCCGAACCCAGAGGATGAGCCGGACGCAGTTAGCGAGGAAGAGGCCAAGGAGCGGGCCGAGATTGAACGCGAGCAGGCCGCAGAAGGTGGCAAGCTGTTCAGCGGTGGGCCTGTGTAGTTCGGGTCGGTTGCAGGGGTTTCAGTATTCAGTATTTCCAAATGCAGGGCAGAGATTATGAGCGTAGTAGAAATCGAAAACATTGGGCCGGTATCGCACTTGTCTATACCAGTCCCCGAGAGTGGCGGAGTGGTTGTTTTGAAAGCCCGAAACGGTCGCGGGAAATCGCGAGCGCTGGCCGCTGTTGAGGCCGCTGTGACCGGTCGCGGAAAGCTCGACGTTAAGGACGGTCGCAAGTCGGGAACGGTCTCTGCTTTTGGAGTCGTGCTGAAGGTCGGTCGGTCAACTCGACGCAGCGGTGAGCTGGAAGTGGAATCGATCGAGGGAAAGCTGTCGGTGGCCGATCTGGTTGATCCTGGTATCAAGTCGCCAGAGGCGGCGGATAGCAAGCGAATTAAAGCACTGACTCAGCTATCTGGCGCTGAATGCTCTATTGATCAGTTCTGGCCGCTGCTGGGCGACAAGGGCAGCTTTGAATCGGTGGTTCATCGCAGCTCGATGGAATCGGACGATCTGGTTGATTTAGCAGCCAAGATCAAACGCGACATCGAAGCGGAGGCCCGAAAACTGGAGTCCGAAGCAGAGCAGGTCAAGGGACGTGGGGAGGGCCTGCTGGCAGCCGCGGCTGATGTGGAGTGGGATGAATCGCTTCCAGAGTCGATCGACCCGCTGCAAGATGCGTTTGAGTCGGCTATCAATTCTGTCCGCGAACTGGAGCGACAAGCCGAAAACCACGATAGCATAAATCGTCAAATCGCTGAGAGTACGGCACGCATCGACAATGCGAAGCAGGTGTGGTCTGGCGAGACAGTTGAGGCTCAGTCGGCTCTCGTGGCCAATGCAGCGACCAAGCGAATCGCTTTGGAAGAGCGGCAACAAAAGCTATACGACGAGATGCAAGCCGCCCATCGCAAGCATCAAGAAGTGACACGCGAACTTGAGCAGCACGCAGTTCTCGAAGGAAACCTGAGTGCAATCCTAGAACGCACCCAGGAGCACTTCGAGCTGATCGACGAGCTGGAATCCGAGCTTCGCGACTCGGTCAACGTCGAAAAGCCGACCGAGGAGCAGCTATCTGCGGCTCATGCTCTGGTTAATCAGGCGCGGGACGCCATGTCTCAGTTCGAGACCAAGCGCAAGGCCAAGCGAGATCGGGAAGCGGCGCAGGAATGCAAACTGGAATATCTGGAGTTGCTGCGTAAGGTCAAGCGATTGCGCGAGGCGGCTAAGGGAACTGACGACGTTCTGAGCGAACTAGTTGCGCAGTCGGGCTGTGAGCTGCGAGTCGAAGCGGGACGGTTGGTCTGCGATACGGTTCGCGGTTCCACGTACTACTCTGATCTATCTGCTGGCGAGCGATGGAAGATCGCGATTGATATTGCGGTTGGTGCTGTGGGCAATCGCGGCGTTCTAACGATCCCGCAGGAGGCGTGGGAGGGTCTGGATACGATCAACCGGCAGACGATCGCAGCCCATGCTGTGGAACGCGGGGTGGTCATCCTGACGGCTGAATGCAGCGTAGCTGATGAGGTTACGCCAGAGGTGTATTCGCCTGAGTATGCGGGCACTAAGCAGGGAGCTGTGTAGTCATGGCGTCTGTGTCCATCAAAGAACTTGGCGAAGTGTACCGCCTCGGTGGCGGCGCTACGGTCGTAAATAGCTACGTCGCTATCGCGTTTGCTGATGGCGACGATGCGCGGCGGTTCTGCCAGCTACTTCGCGAACTGGCGGTGCCAGACAAGAGCAGGGAAGAAGTCGGCTCGGCATCGTCGGTTGGCTACTTCTGTAACGACACGGGCGGCGGGACTAGAAACATTCGCAAAGCAGACGGATTGAGCTAACAGAGCTGCCTCCATGGCTTTCGGTATTTGAGACGACTTTTTTCAAGGGCAAAACCAATGAACAAACCAATACTTTGTTTCGACATCGAGTCCACCGGGACCGACCCGGCAACAGATCGCATTGTGCAGTTGTCGTTAAGCGGCGATGGCACGGTGGGCACATGGCTGTTCAATCCAGGACGGCCTATTCCGGCAGAAGCTACGGCGGTGCATGGCATTACCGATGCGATGGTGGCGGAGAGCCTGAAGTTCGTCCATCGCGCCGGCCACCTGCACTACATCTTCCAGCAATTCGACTTGCTGGGATTCAATCTGTCGAACTTCGATGTTCCGATCCTATGGGAGGAGTTCCATCGCTGCGGCATCCAGTGGGATTTGTCAGACACCAAGATTTTCGACGCGGGCACTCTGTTTAAACGTCGCGAGGAACGCACGCTAGCGGCTGCTGTGCAGTTCTACTGCGGACGCGAGCACGAAGGCGCACACGATGCAGCAAACGACGTAACAGCCACATGGGACGTTTGGCGGGCACAGCTTGAGAAGTACGGCCTGACTAAAGCTGACCGCGACACGCTGGCCAAAGAGTCTGCTTACGAGGAGGTCCGCGTCGATCTGGCCGGAAAGATCGTTGTCGGGAAGGATGGCAGGCCAACTTACAACATCGGCAAGGTGAAGGGTACGGCGGTCGATGATGACCACGGTTTTGCCTATTGGATGCTGGATCGCGACTTCAGCGAAAACACCAAGATGCACTTGCGCAAGATTCTGCATCCGGTAGCGCCTGCGTACAGTGACTTCGATCCAGACGCTCCATTTTAATGGCCAGCGAATTCCTCGAGCACTTCGCGCTAACTTATCGCGAGGTCGCTTGCAAGTGCGGTAGCCAGATGGTGACGCACATCAGAACGACCCAGGCTTGGCGGTTTCAGTGTTCCATGTGTCGAGCAAACATTACGCGAGAAAAAGTAGTCGAGCTAGACAATGGATGTTTTGCAGTCGTCGGTACTGGAGTGGATCCAGGGGGAGAGGGTTCCAATCAGCAGAGCGGAACTAGTTCGGGAAATCATGAGACTTTCGGGCTATTGCGACTTGTGGCCGGTCGCAACGGCAAGCCAGTGGCATGAGGCGATAGATGCAGTTGTCAAGCAAAGCTTGATAACTGAACTAAACGGAAAACTTAGGCTGGCTGTGATTGCGGAGACACAGCCGGAAGCGAAGGAAACTCAGTTGGATTTGTTCTAGGAGGAATCATGAGGAATTTAGAAAAGTTTGACCTTGCTGCACTAGCCAAGATCGACGGCGGACGCATTGGCATTGCCTTTGAGCAGGCCCTTCGCAGGGTTGTTCAGGACTGCGATGATCGCCCAGGCGAAAAGAAAGAGCGCACTATCACGCTGACTATGGCGGTCAAGCCAGTGCTAGATGAAGACGGAATGTGCGAGGACGTAAACGCACAGATGGCTGTTACAGATAACGTACCGAAGCGCAAGAGCAAAATCTACAACATGTCAATGCGCAAGGGCGGGCACTTATTGTTTGCGGCGGACAGCCTAGACGACCACACGCAAGAGACGCTTGATTTTGGATCGCCGGAGGAAAGCTACTGAGCCACGCCAGCCATCCCAATATCAAAACCTTTTGATCTTATGGTTTGGCGTAGGGGCGGTGTGTTGCCGCGTGCTGGTGTGGTTCTTTTTGGGTTCGGTAGCTCAGTGGGTAGAGCCTTTAGGTGCGCCGGTTCAAGTCCGGCCCGAGCCCTTGGTTAATTGAGAAAAGAATAACTAACACGGAGAGAAAGCATGGTACACGGATTAGAGACACTTGAGCGACTGAACAAAAAGTCGAGCTGCACTAACCATGGGTCACGTCTGCCAAAGGCCGAAATGAGATTAAGGCCTGTCAAGTCAGTGAGTCCACAGCACATCAAGAAAGTGGTGGTTGTGAACGACGAGAGCGACATTGGGTACTGCGCCCAAGCGATGTATGTCGACGGCAAATTCGTGCTTTCGTGTTCGATGATTTACGCATGCCAAATTTCATCTTTTGTCGGTGGCGAGGATGTCCCATTTACCCTGTCGCAAGTCGACATCGAAGAAGCTCCCTACCCGTGGCCCGAGACGCTCGCTGAACTGCTGGAACAATCCACGGAGTGCGAATAAGGGGGGCCGCCTGATCTAGATTTTTGCTTTTTTTTGTTTAGAAAACTTTTGTTTAAGGATTCAGGAATGCTGAAGGAATTTGTTGATTCAATTGTTGCCCTAGCTCGAACATCGGCAGCGCCCAGCACGGTCGATTTACCCAACAACAAAATGCTACTTGTGGTCGACGGATCGGTTGAAACGCTGATTAAAGACCGGAGGACACATAGCGACGTGGTGCTGTCCCTGCCAAGCTTTATTGAGTGGTGCTTGGATCGCGACGACTTGGTTATCAAGGTCAGCAATGATCGCATCTTTGCAGTTAGTAACCGTGACATTCAGCACGAGTCTGACAGTGCTGTATTGGGGTTGCAACAATCCAACGCCTACGCCGATCTGCTCGACTGGTGCAAGACTCCTCGTACGGTTTCGGCCACGGTCAAGGGTCTGCGGACCAAGCTGGCCGGGACGCACGACACCAGCTATCTGAGCGTGTTCAAGCGACTGGACTTCACTCGCAAGAATGACGGTAGCAAGTCGGTTACTCACACCGGCGAATCGATGGGAAAGCTCGTCGAAATGGCTGCACAGTCGGGCGCTGGCGAGATCCCCGAAGTTCTTTCTTTCCGCGTGCGGTTGTTCGCTGGCCTGCCGGTGTCGGATTACGACTTGCGGTTTGCGGTCAATGTCGACGCAAGCACCGAGGTCATCAGCATTGCCCCGGTGGGTGACTGCATCGTCGATGCGCACCAGTCGACACGCGTTGAGCTGGTGGAACGACTCAAGGCGGAGTATCCGCAAGCGATGGTGCTAGAGTCGGCGTAGTTGGGATGTTAGGCGTGGCGTGGTACGGACCGGCGGGGATCTTCGGGGCAGGTTAGGGCGGGAATTGGCTAGGCAGGCCCGGTGTGTTTGGCAAGGCTGGTTATGGTGCGGCATGTCGCGGTTTGGCTCGGCAGGCAAGTAATCTGGCAACGACCGAAGCCAGTTTAATTCGGTCGATCATAAAGACGAGAGGGTTAGTTCTATGGGTCAAATTACATTAAAGCCGATTGCAAGACGGCGAATGACGTTTGGTATTCGCGGCACAAGTCCGCTAATCATGCACCAGTGGTCAGAGAAGGCCAAGCGTGAAATGCGAGACAAGCAGCAGGGCGGAAAGAAAACCAAAACGCGGGAGAAACGAGAACCCGAAGCGGAAGCGAAGGCGGCTACTTACGTTGACGACAACGGACGGATAGGCATTCCCGGCATGGCATTCAAGTCGGCACTTGTGACAGCAGCCCACAAGGATATCGGCATCGAGAAAACGCTAGTTCGCAAGGCGTTGTTTTTGGTCACAAAGGACAGCGATAAGATTCTCCCGATTGAGGGAAGCGATCCTGTTGTGCGAGAGGATATGGTTCGCGTCGGCATGGGGTCTGCGGATATGCGATACCGCCCCGAGTTCTCTGAATGGACATGCCAGATTGAACTAGAAGTTGACTCGGAGTTACTGCAACGAGACGACGTGTTGGCGTTGGTTGATCGTGCTGGATTTGGAGTTGGTATCTGCGAGTGGAGGCCAGAGAAGGGTGGTGAGTACGGTCGGTTCGAGATCGACCCGAGTGTTCCGGTGAGCTTTGAGGAGTAAAGGTCCAGGCAGGGCGAGGCGCGTCAGGTCCAGGCAAGGCATGGTTGGGCAGGCGAGGCATGGCGAGGTAGGCAAGTCGCGGCGAGGTTCGGCATGGCAGGCGAGGCATGGTTGGTGGGGCGCGGACAGGTATGGTTTGGTGTGGCAGGCGAGGGGAATAAACACTCAAGGAGTTAGTTGTGAAGATCGGATCGGTTTCATGGAAGCAAAATGTACCAACCAGGGGCATCGCCCCTGACACTGCTCACAAGTCGCTAGAGGCGATTCGCGAGAAAAACGGCGGGCTAACGGATGATGCAATTGTTGAGGCTGCAAAGCCAAAAAAACACCCGCTTCACAAATGGTTCGAGTGGGACGACACGACGGCTGGGGTGGAATACCGGCGCATGCAATCTCGTCAGTTACTTCGGTCGCTTGTCGTCTCTTACGCGGAGGCACCCGAAGTCAAAACGAGGTTGTATGAGGTCTCGCAAAAGACAAGGCCAGCAGATGCTAAGCGGACTCTTTATTCAACCGTAGATGAAGTACTTGCTGACCCAGAGTCTCGCGACAGGCTAATTGCATCTGCAATTCGGGCTGCCATAGAGTTCCGCAGGCGGTTCAAGAACCTTCATGAACTGGCTGCGGTTATCGAATCCATCGACAAGGTTCTAGTTGAGATTGGAACGGGCGAATAGGCTCGGTTCGGCTTGGTTGGGCAGGCATGGCGGGGCAAGGTTTTATCTTTCAAGGAATAGGTGGGGCATGAAGCGATACGAACCAGAACTGAGCGGACCAAATCCTGATTGGACGACGGCAACTATGCAGGAATCGGTAGACGGCGATTTGCGCGACCAATGCAAGGCAGTCGGAGTTGCATTCTTTGTCAAACAGCTTGAGGTTGATGGAAAGGTCACTGCCAATGCAAGTGAGTTCCCGGAGGATCCACAGATTCAGGAGTTCCCCAGTGCCTCGTAATATCTCATTTGCTCTGACTACCCAGCAATTTCGCGATCGAACGAAAACGGTAACGCGGCGTTTGCGGTGGCTCAAACTCAAGCCGGGCGAGGTGCTGTGCGGTTGCGTGAAGTGCATGGGCCTGAAGCCGGGTGAGTCGATCGAGCGGATGGGTTTGATTCGCGTGACTTCAGTTAGGCGCGAGCCGCTCAGCGCGATGTCCAAAACATGCTACGGAGATCAGGAAGCGATTTTAGAAGGCTTCCCGCATCTAACTGGGCACGGGTTTGTAACGATGTTCTCCGAAAACATGCGTTGCTCTGTGGGTGAGATCGTTACTCGGATCGAATACGAGTACTTAGATTCTGTCGAAGGAGCCGCGCCATGAGCCAAGCCCCAGATACCTTCGGCTGCAACGGAACCTCGATGAAGGTCGCGGCCGGTCACTACTTCGACCTGCGGCTGCCGAGCGCGAGTGCAATCGAAATTCAGTCAATTGCAGCCTCTCTGAGTAAGCTCTGCCGCTATGGCGGCCACTGTCCCAATTTCTACTCGGTCGCAGAACATTGCGTCCTGGCGACGAATCTAGCG
Source organism: uncultured Pirellulaceae bacterium (assembly GCA_934255105.1). GTDB lineage: Bacteria > Planctomycetota > Planctomycetia > Pirellulales > Pirellulaceae > Aureliella. Next base: position 34,961 of record CAKQNH010000001.1, on the reverse strand, counting down.
GCCTCAGATGGCCACACGGGGCAGCAGCTTCAAGCGGTCTTCCTGCATGATGCGGCAGAGGCTTACACGGGCGATGCAATCAAGCCCTTCAAGATGATGATGCGGGAGTACTCCACGGTCGAGATGCAGATTGAGGACGCAGCTAGCGAGGCATTCGGCGTGGATTTCCTGCGATGGGCAGGAACGATCCAGCGATACGACCGGGCTATGCTCAAGGCCGAAAAGCTCGCATTCTGGCCGGAGGACAAAGAGCAGTGGCAGGGGCTAGGGGCGATAGAAACCCGGCACGTCAACTTCCAGTTCTGGGACCACCGAGAGGCGGAGGTGAACTATCTGGCGATGGCCAGGACGCTTGGGCTGTGCAGCCCCGAGACTCGGGTATTGCGAGCGTCCTAACGCGATGAATCACCCAGTCGCGGCGGGTGATTCTCCATTGGTAAAACCTAAGCCCCGCGACTTGGGTGGATTTGATTGTTAGGTGGTGCGATGGAAGTGCAGTTAATTGTGCCCAAAGGGACTGACCTCACGCTAATTCGCTCGCAGTACCCAGACCTATGGGAGGACGAGGACTACGACGACGAAGTGGAGAGCCATTGGTGCGGCCAGTCGCTTGACGAGTGTGCGGAAGGTGCTGACGAGTGGATGACTTACGACGAGTGTGTCGAGTTCTGCGGATTCTGTGATGGCGTCATGCCAGACGGAGAGACATGCCTAGAGGGCAGTGGTCCGTGGGCAATGTCGATGATGCAACGTAAGGACTTCAGCGGAATCGTCAACGGAGAAAAAGAGTGGAGAGAAACCAGCGACCGATATTGGGCTGCCCGTATTCGCGGACAGCAGGCTGTTTTTGCATCCACCTAACGCTTTACTATCCGTCCCAGCGCAGAATAACACGGAGTGCCGCGCAGAATAATACTAAGCGAGAGCAACATGAAACTAAAACAACAGTTGTTTGAGAAAATTCGACTGGAAGGCAAAGATATAAAAACAGCCAAAGCTTATTGGGCTTGGACTGTTCGCTTTCTAAAATTCGCGCATAAGAAACGTGGCGTCTGGGTGCATCCAAAAGATATGGGCCGAACTCAGGTGGAAATATTCCTGACGCATTTGGCAGTAAAAGAAAACGTGGCTCCTTCGACGCAGAATCAGGCTCTGGCGGGTTTATGTTATCTCTACAATGTTGTTTTAGAGCAGCCGCTGGAAGGCGTTAATGCGATGCGAGCGAAAAAGCCTGCCATCGTTCGGCAAGTACTCGATCAGTCGGAGATTGTCCAGTTGTTCGGTGAGCTGCGAGGTCGGTCATTATTGGCTGCAAAGTTAATGTACGCGTCCAGTTTTCGCATTGGCGAGATTGGACGAATCAGAATGAAAGATATCAGCTTCGAACGCTGCCAGATCAACGTGCAGGAATCGAAGCATGGCAAGTCGCGAGTGGTCGGGTTCCCGCAAAGCTTGCATGATGCGGTGCGGCGACAAATGGAGTCGATGCGGGTACTGTGGCAGCACGATGTGGCGGACGGGCTCAATGGCGTTTCACTGCCGTACGCATGGGGTAAAAAGTCGCCGTCGAGCCACCTGGATTTTGCGTGGTGGTATCTGTTTTCTGCTGACAACTACAGCCGAGATCCGGTCAGTGGACGCCTGCTGCGGCATCATAGCGACATGGCTAACATCGGCAGAAATATCAGCCAGGCCGCAATCAAAGCAGGCATCCCTAAGCGGATCACGGCTCACTGCTTGAGACACAGTTGGACAACGCACTCGCTAGAGGGCAACGTGCCGATCCACATCGTGCAGGCGCTCGCCGGGCACGCGTCTGTGGAGACAACCCAGGGCTACGCACATCTGCGAAAGGATGCGGCTACAGCCGCCCCAAGCCCAATCGACGCGCTGGCCCAGCAGCTGGCTAACCCGCAGATAGCTATCGAGCAGCGACGTAAAGACGACAACGAACCACCACGGCTGCGAGTCTACGCAGGTTGATAGCGGTCGCAGATGATCTGCGACTGAGGAAACAGGAACACGGCCCGAGTTTTGGAGGGGCAAGAAATGGCGAAAGACGTTAGTAATGTAGCATGGGAAGCGTTGAGGCAAGAGTGCTTCGACGAGCACGGCCGGCTGTGCGTGTACTGCGGCAAGGCGACGGCCACGGTTATCGACCACGTTCTACCGGAGTCTAGGGGCGGACTGTCAGTAAAAGAAAACCTGCTACCGGCCTGCAATGGATGCAACGTATCCAAAGGTAATAGGACGTACCAGGAGTGGTTTAGGGACAACCTGAATGACCTACGCGAACTACGGCGTCGACGAGATGAGTGCATAGCGATCCTAGGCAAGTCTCTTCTGCCTAATCGCACAGCAGAGGTTTCGGTTGTAGCTGACGCACGGGAGGCCAATGATGGCACGAATTAGGACGATCAAACCGGAGTTCCCGCAGTCTGAGAGCATGGGGAAAGTGAGCCGCGATGCGCGTCTTCTATTTGTTCAGATGTGGACGCTTTCCGACGATTCGGGGAGGCTTCGCGGCAATTCGCGAATGCTCGCGAGCCTTCTCTTTCCGTACGACGACGATGCTCCAGGCTTAATCAACACCTGGATGGGGGAGTTGGAACGGGAAAAATGCATTGTTCGCTACACCGGGCCTGATGGCTCGTCGTATGTCGCAATATGCCACTGGAACAATCACCAAAAGATCGATAAACCCAGCGTTTCCAAGCTCCCTGACCCCAAAGCATGCACTAGTCGCGAATCCTCGCGAGCATTCGCGAACGATCTCGAACCCTCGATACCCTCGCGTGCGCGCGCAGACCAAGGACCAAGGACCAAGGAAGGGACCAAGGACCAAGGAGAGGGAGAGGAGGCGGACCGAGAATCTCCCGCTCTCTCAGTCGCCAAGGAAGAAGAATTCATTCCTGATGAATCCGTCAATCCGTTCGATGGGTCCGCGGAGTTCGCGGCGCAGTGGCGGCAGTGGAAGCGGCACCGATCGGAGAAGCACAAGCCACTGGGGGCGGTCGAGGAGGAGGGTCAGTTGTTGGCTCTGTCTCGGCAATTTGGCGCTGAGGAGGCCGCTAGCGTGGTTGCGTTTACGATCCAGCGTGGGGCGCTGAACCTCATTACCAACGGTGACCACAAAGGGAAGCCGCCGCTAGGTCCGGGCGGAAAGGGCGGCTATCGGGCGAAGGTTTCATTCGAGGAGGGATTGTTGCGGTGACGAACGAAGAATTTTCAACTTGGTCGAGGCGGTTGTTCATCGCATTCCCTTCGCTGTGGGATTGGCTGCAAGCTAACTCGCCATCGCCGCTCGAGACCCAGGCGATTTGGCGAAAATGCTTAGAGCCGTACACGCTCGACGAATGCTCACAGGTGCTCGACGAATGGTCGGCTGGAACACGCGAGCCATTTGCGGCTTACGAGCGTGACAAGGTTCATTTGCGGGTGCGGGCGCGCATCGAACAGGACCGCGACCGACAGCGGAAGCGAGACGACGCGGCGAGACTGGTTGATATGGGTACTCGGCGCGAACGAAGTCACGATGGCGTTAGCGTTGGAGTCGGGTCGATGATGGATCGCGTGATGGCCCAGGCAGTACGCGAGGGCGCAGTTGAGCACAAGAGGCTGCTTCGTGGCGAGATTACCCAATTTGAGTTCGAGAGACTTCGTGCAGAGATTCTAGCGAAGCACAACATAGGAGTGCCCCCCAATGCCAAGCCTGTTTGATCAACACCGTGAAGCTATCCGCGCCGCCGGCGGTGATGCGTGGGACAACATTGAAGATCCCGAGCAGTACATTCGCGAGCTGCGCGGTGGGCCGACAAAGCCGACCTACGCTTTCGTCGTCTGGGGTCGCGGGCAACAACGGGGGTCTAAGATTCCGTCGTTGATCCCAAAGCGCGGCGGCGGATTCGTGAGCAAGAACGGCCGGCCGGTCCTGGTGGCTCGCGATTCCAACAAGAAGTCTGGAGACTGGATGCAGGAAGTCAAGATCGCCGCGATAGACCAGCTCGGGAGGATCGCACTGCTGAGCGGCCCGATCGAACTGACTGCTAGGTTCTACTTCGTTCGTCCCAAGGGGCATTTTGGTAGCGGCAAGAACGCTGGAATACTCAAAGCCTCAGCACCGATTCAGCACGCACAGTCGCCTGACCTAGCCAAGCTGCTCAGGTCGCTAGAGGATGCTCTGACGAAGGTTCTGTGGGTCGATGACAAGTTGGTTTGTCGCTACGGATACGGGACCGGCCGGTACTGGACTGACGAGCAAGAGCGAACTGAAGTTGAGATTCGGGAGATCCTATCTTGATCCCAACGGCCCACCGTGCACCGCGCCCGCCGATCGCGGCTTTGACCGGAATCCTCCGGTACCACCTGCGAACAGGCCAGACGGTTATCGACCTGCCGTTTGCGTGCAGGCTGTGCGATGAGAGCCGCATGGATTTTGAAATGATCGACGGAGACGGGTTTCCGATCTGCCGGGAATGCTTTGACTTGATCGCTTCGGCTTGCGAGCCGGGGGAGAAGGAGGACTGGGAGTGAACAGCATCCCCGTTGGCACGCCCAGCAATCGCTACAGAGAGCGCGAAGCCTACCCCGCTGGTCGAGAGTGCTTTCGGGGTTCTCGTGCGTTTAAGGGGCAATCTGGGGCGTTTTAGAGGGTATCGTTTGCCGTGGTTGTGTTGACTTGCGGCGTAGTTTTGTGTTCTTTAGGGGGCAGAATAGTGACAGTTTTAGCGAAAGATTTGAAGCACGGGCAGCGGTTTGTGTGGGCATCAACATGCCTAACAGCGACGGGAACGACTGACGTACGCGGCGATGCGATAACACTCACCAGCGAACTGCGTGTGAGGTTTGTTCCCAAGCACACCGCAGTTGAGCTAATCGGCCCACCGGAAGCGACAGTCGATTGCATTGCCGTTGGTGCTGGTGGCTCGCGCGTAGTAGAGCCTGCTATCGACCCAGGGCCGGGGTGGAGGCTGCTCGAGGACGATGAGATTGCAACACATGGCACAGACGACCTTTTAGACTACGACAACGAATGGCATGGAGTGGCCGTGATGGATGGGGTCTCTGTTGGTTCAATCAAGAGGGGTGGAGACTATAAGGCTGTTCGCCGTCGACTTGCCCCTGCCGTGAAGCCATCGGTCGGCGATGAGTTGCTGGCGAGATTGGACCGTGCCGTTGAAGCACTGGGCGACCCGACGTCGCGGGTGTCAAACGAACTGAGGGTCATCAAGGAGCGGCGTGAGGCTGAGCCGGCAATCGATCCAGGCCCTGAGCATAGGCTGCTGGAGGATGGCGAGATCGTGCGCGATGGCGATGAGGCTCGGTCGTTCGCTACTGACTGGTGGGAGGTATCGTCACCGGGCCGGACGCTCAGTCAGTTCATCGAGTTCTGCCCTGGAGTCGTCGCTGTCCGACGCCGCATCACCCCCACCTACCGCCCGTATACCGACGCTGAGTTGGTCGACCAGTTGGGCGAGAAGGTGCGGAGGAAGGACGGAGGCGGCGTGCTTCTCGTGCTGGCTGTTAGCGGTCCGACGATCGAGACGGCAGACCAAGTGTTTGCGGCGGATTTGTTCCTCGACGAATACGAGCACCTCGACGGCACACCATGCGGGGTGAAGGAATGATGAAGCCCACGCGAATCGAGAAGCTAGCCCGCTACATACCGCTCGCGGCTCTACGAAGGCGATATGAGGAATGGTTGTTCGTGTCGAACTGGCGACCGCGACCGTCGTTCGTGTGGTGGTACTGGGAGAGCTACCGCACTACTGGCCTGGAAACACTTCAGGCCGACAATCGACCTAGGGAGGTTTGGTAGTTGAACATCGAAAACATCCACATCGGGGACAAGTTGGTTATCCTCGGGCGACGCGCGGACGTCTACGATCCAGAGCGAACGGAGGTCTACGGCGCACCAGCCGCAGTGGTTGCGATCTGCGCGCCCTACATCGCAATTCGGTCTGCCGTAAGCGGGCGGGCTGTCCGCACGCTGGACCTGCGCATCTGGCTGGTGACCAAGTGCAGCGAGGACTACGCAGCGGCCTTTGCCGAGTCCGCAGCGCCCGGCGCAAGTGAGCCAACCAGCAAGCAGACGAACTGCCCTGTTTGCGGAGAAGGCCGGTTTCTTAGAGCCTACGTCGAAGGGCTTGGGCCAACCTGGAAGTGCTCAGTTTGCGAGAGCACAGTGACCGAAGCCACTGCACCAAAGCGAGGATAGCATGATCAAGAAGGGAGTCAAAAAGGGAGCCAAGAGTAAGGGGAAAATCACGCCCGTAAGGGCTTCAAATGTAGCCAAGGCTACAGGTTGCGGCAATCCAGCGGGCAAGCGTCCGTCGCTTGAAATCGAGTCGGGCGAGTTCGATGAGAGTGCTTTTATGCGATGCGTTGCTCAGTTGCGGATAGCCGCGCAGCAGCATTCGCCAGCTCAGGGCATAGCGGCTGTATCGAGGTTCTTTCAGGAGTCATCGGTGCGGGAGAGCTTGCGGATGGATTCGCCGTTGTCGTCACTACAGGACAATTGCCGGCCAATCGGCCAGGAGGGTCTGGACGTGCGCGAGATCAACATGCTTGAGCGAGCGGGGTTCAGTACAGTGCGGTCGTTCTGCGAGGCCAAGCCGGTGGACTTTGCGGCCATCAGGTACTTCGGGGAGGCAACGCAGGAGCGTTTGTTTCGCATCCAGGCGAGCGCGCGGAAAGAGATAGCGGGGTTGTCGCCGAAGCGCAGTACGCGACTAGAGGCGATTGAGCGGGCACTTAGAGGGGATTTGAACTGATGGGAAGCAAGGGGGCTAATCTATTCGATTGCGAGATAGAGAAGGGGGCGACGTTCAGCGAGTGCAGGCTGTACCGCTGGAACCTCTGGCGATGCTGGGACAAGATGGGGCCGCCCTGTGTGTTTATCGGTCTGAATCCATCGACAGCAGACGAGCGGATCGACGATCCGACTATTCGCCGATGCATAGCGTTTGCGATGGGTTGGGGATACGGCGGGCTCGTGATGCTCAACGCCTACGGGTGGCGTGCCACTGACCCGAAGGACATGAAGGCTCAAGCCGATCCGATCGGTGAGTACAACGACTCAGTGATTCAGTGCGTTGCCGAGGGTGCGGTGGTCGCGGGCGGCATCGTGATAGCCGCTTGGGGCGCCCACTGCACCGAGCAGCGAGAGCGGGACGTGTGCAGGCTGATCGACCGGCCGATTCATTGCCTCGGGCGAACCAAAGCGGGCAGGCCAAAGCACCCGCTGTACTTGAGAGCGGATTCGAAGCCGGAGTTATTCTGGCCCCCAGCTCCCGCCTAACCGCTATTGCCCCATTTTTCTGCCTGGGACATTCTTGAATCGACCTAATGCACGGCTGGGAGTTTTCTTGCCCTGAAAATGTGCGCTGACCTTCGCCCAGGTTCGCCACAATCTCAGCCGTGCTTTTTCGATTCACCCCGGCGGAATCCATACCATGCAATCGTGGCGCGAAAATAAGACACTCCGTTTTGCGGTCGGCGTTACGCTGACTGTGCTGCTGATCCGCTGGCTACTGACCGGCGATCTTCTGTTTGCCGTTCGCTCTGCGGCAGAACCACCGGCCGAAGGCGAGACCAAAAGCGTAGCCCTGCTGTCGGCGATCTGGCCCATGTTCTTCGAGGCGATGGTTATCGTCGGAACGGCGGCGATCGCGTGGGCTTTCAAACTGTGGGATCTGCTGTATGGCCTGCTGAATCCACCGAAGGCGACCGCTGCTACCCCAACAGCGACCGATACGCCAGCGATTGCCCAGCAGCCCATGTCGGTCGATAGCCTCGTTCAAGGACTCGCCAGAGCGGCGGCGACCAATGATGCGGCGACCATGGCCAAGCTCAAGGTGCAGATCCGCAAGCCGTACGCACTTGATGAGCTAAATCAAGCGTACAACGAAGGCGATGCCTCGCGGGCCGAGAAGCTGACCAAAGAACTCAACGCGATGATCGCAAAGGGGCAGACCTCGTGAGCAAGAACGATCCTCTGGGGCTGTTCCCCGAAAAGACCGCTGCAGGCACGCAAGGCTCACCCAAGAGCACAGGCGGCGGCGCTGGCTGGGCTATCGTCGGGATTCTACTGGGTGTCGCTCTGCTGATGGCTTGGCAGAGTTTCGGTGGGGATTTCTCCCATGGCGGCGATGGCGACCGGCAGGAAGACGTGCGGCCAGTCAGCGACAAAACCGGCTATCTGATTTTCGTCCACGAGCGGCAGACGCTCAGCATCGACGAGGCGAACATGCTGGACATCGCGGCGGAAGTCTGCGCGGCGAATCCCGGCCTGGAATGGCGGTCGGTCGATGACGATTTGAGCGATCCGTCAGTGGCCAAGCTGATCGACTTCGCCAAGAGCAAAGGTGTTTCGCCTCCACTGGTTATCCATAGGGCCAAGACGGGCGAACTGCTGCGCGCGGCCACGTTTCCAAAGTCCAAGGCCGAGCTAGAGAAGGTGCTGAAATGAGCGAGACCGAACAATTCAAGCTGGACGATGGCAGCGTGGTATCGACCGGGCTGCTGATGCCTACGGCGGCTGAGCAACTGCTGATGGCTAACGTGGCCGAGTATCCAGACGGGATGCTGCTGGAGGATTCGCAGATCCAAAGCCGCCTGGTGCAGAATGGCCGGCAGGTCTATTTGGAAAAACGCAAGAAGCGGGCGAAGCGGATGCGGAACCAAGGGCAGCTTGGCAAGTGCAACGCCAGCTCCAACGCCAGCGGTGTTGAGCAGTTGCGAGAGGTCCAGGGTATGCCCGACATCGCGATCAGCGATTGCTATATCTACAGCCTAGTCAACGGCGGGCAGGATCGCGGTAGTGCTCTGATCTCCACGTTTGAGCAGATGCAAGAGAAGGGCGCAAGCCCCATGGAGATTCAAGTTGGTGGGCTGACCAAAGTCCTGCCCAACAATGCGTACAGTCGTCGGCAATTCCCTGCGGACGTGCTCAAGCAGGCCGATATCGAAGCCAAGCGAATCATGGGCTGGGAGTACTACAAGGCTCCGATGGATTCCTTTGCGAACTACTGCCGAGCGATTGCCAGCGCGATTGCTCGCGATCAGCCAGTGGTGTTCGCGTGGCACGTCGGCGGGAACTCGATGCGGCTGAACAACGGCTATGCCGTGGTCGGTCGCGGTCCAGGCAACCACTCGAACCTGCTGCACGCTGCTAAGTGGGTCGGTGGCAAGACTCTCATTCACCCAGATGATCAGAACTCATGGGGGATTTGCGTTGATCCTCTGTATGGCCAAGTCAGCAAGACGGGCTGGGGTGAAGGTGGGTTCGGTCTGTTCACTATGGAGGATGTTTGGGCATGCGCAAGGAACCACTGCACGTACATCCTAACGAGCACCAAGGTCGACCCAAACGACCCGGCGTTTCAGTAGCCGGTTCACGCGAGTTTAGTTGTCGCTTTTTATTTGATAATCCAGTTGGAGAATACCCGATCATGAAGTTCGCAATTGGCCTGATGGCCTGCATCGCTATTGCGTTTGTGTTTGTTACTTCGCCCGATACCCAGCCGCGCGCGAGCGTGCAGCCGGCGAGCGCGGATGCTCAGGCGATTACCAGTCTGACCAACGCGGTTGAATCGCTGCAGGATTCGATAGCGAACCAGCAAGTCGAGATGGAAAGCCGCGTGGATGCTAAGTTTGTGGCGTTCACGGAAAGTTTACCCGCGCCGGCCGCGTCGGTAGACCTGTCCGAGATCATCGAACGACTAGGCAGGCTTGAGACGGCCAAGGTCGACCTTGAAGAAGAAGATATTAGGCTGTTCAACGAGCTTGAATCTCTCAGGAAAACAGCCGCTGCGGCAAGCTGCCCGTGCCGTACCGCTACTAAACTCCCGGTAACCAGCAACGCGTCGTCGGCTAATCCAGTCACGCAGGCGAGCTATACGGCCCGTTGGCACAGTAACGACGGCCGCTCCCTGCGCGACCACGCAACGCAGGTGCATGGGTTCGACCCGAATCTATCCGATGCACAGCTAGCGGCCCAGCATGACGCCTATCACGATCAGTTCGGTGGGGCGGCTCCGAGGTCGCCTGTGCAGTACGCGCCTGCCATGCGCAGCCGAACGGTTACGGTTCAGTCTCCTTTCGCCTCGAGCTGTCCAGGTGGCGTATGTCCGACGTCAAGAACGCGCACGGTGCAAAGCAGTGGTGGACCAATGGGACTCGGCATTCTCGGACGCAGATGGTGAGTCGAATAACGATCAACGGCATTCCGCTGCTTGCCGGGCAAACCAAAGCAGTGGAGATCGCTGCGGCGAAGCTAGAGACAAGCTTAGCTGCACAGCCTGTTAGGGGCGATGCAGACGCAGCCCTGCTGAAGTTAATTCGAGAAGTGCGGGAGCTAATTCGATGTGGTGGCTGATAGGTGCAATAGCAATCGTTCTGCTCGCGTTCTCGCCGGTCATCCCGCTATTCATCCTCGATTGGCTGGGACTGGCAGACGGGTTGAATGAGAGCAATAGCATAATCGGAGTCATCCCCTGGATGCTGTTCTTCACTTTGCCTGCTGGCCTACTGTCGTTGATCGCGTGGGCAGCTTACGGGATTGTGAAATTACTTAGCGGAATCGACCACGGTGAGAACTAATGCCGGACATCAAGGGAACGCTATTCTGGTTGGCTGTGGTCCTAGCATTGCTGCTCTGGCTACTGAAAGGCTGCGGAGGCCCGCTGGACCGGTTCAGGGACTTTCGAGAGCAACGTCGCCAAGATTGGAACGAGCGTCGGGACGACTGGCGGCAGGAAAGGGAACAGCGCGGCAGTTGGCGCGACTACTGGCGCGACCGCAGAACAACGGACAATGTTAGCCAAAATGATTTTGAGAGCCAAATTGATATACGTGCGTTTTCACTACTGGATCAGTGGTCAATCTCGCAAGCTGGCCAAACTGGAAGAATCGCAAAAGGTAATCCGCCAGTGCGGTGACTCGATCCGAGAGTGCAGACGAATGGAGCACTTACCTCATGGCTGAAGTCTGGCAGATCGTGGCTACGATTGTGGCCACAGTGATTCTGCTGGGGGCTATCGGTGGTGTCGCATTGCTACTAGTGCGCGTTATGCAATCTAGCCGCATCGAGAAACAAGCGGTCGCTAACGGCCAAGAGGTCGCCGCGACCATGCGAGAAATTGGTCATACGCTGCATGACATTTGCGAGCGAATAGCGACCAGCCATCAAAACAGCCGAGACGCACGCGACGACCTGCGGCACATGATCGGCGAAGTATCCCGTCTGGTTATCGACGTAGAGCGACGACTAGGCGGAGAGATCAAAGAGAATCGGGAGTGGATGGCGCTGCAGTTTGGAAAATCGAGCAACGGCCAGAGCGTCCACATTAACGGCGGCGCAACAGGTACTCAAATTGGAGACGGGAACCAACAAAAATGAGCGAAGGCAAAACCAACAACATCAACATCGGTGGCGGCACCATCGGCGGACTGCAGATCGGCGACGGCAATAGCCAGTCGATTACTCAGAACTTCGGCGATCGTGAAGCAACGGTGCCGGCTGTGTTCGCCGCGGTGAAGGAGTCGCTGAAGGAGCTGCCCGAGACCCATCGCGAAGAATTCGAGGAGCAGGTCATTCAGCCGCTGCAGGCTTTGGCTAATCTTCCGATCGCTCAGCAGCAGGAGCCAACGGCCATGGAGACAGCAGAAGCTCTGCTGGCTCGCATCAAGCCGTTTGCCGGCGTGATCGGCAAGGGACTGATGGCGTTCGGTGAAGCGAGCCTGACGGCGCTAGCCAGTGGCAATCCGATTGTGGCCGGTCTGATCGCAACGACGAAGGTTGTTCAGGCAGGCATGGCGTAGGCTCCCAACCGCTCTTGCCCCATCCTTGGAATTGACTAATCCTCTGGGGAGTTTCATCACTTTTCAGGGGCAAAGAATGTCAAAAATTAAGTCGATTGACGCAATCAACGCAGCCAAGGGGTTGGTTGCAGCGTACCGTGCGTGGTTCAGCCAAGAAGGGCCAAACGTCCATTGGTCTGGGGCAATCTTCAAGGGCATCAGCGAGGAACTGGACAAGTCGATCCGCGACCACTGCGATGCGATGGCAGATCAGGGACACGAGGTCGAAGAAAAGGCCCGCGCTATCGTGATGTGCTTTGACGACATCGCCGATTCTTACCTGCAGTGGATCCAAGACGCCTCGATGCAATTGCAGACCGCACCTCCCGGCGGATCGGTCGACTTGCGGAATAACCTTGAGCGGCTCCAAAAGCAGCTTGCCGCGGAGAATCTCCCCCGGCCCGAGCCCATAGCGCAGCTAATCGCCCGGCGCGTTTCGCCCAACCAGATCGCGATTATCTACGGCTGGAAGCTCGAGGACGGTTCGGCTGACACGCAAAAGGTGTTTGAGGAGACCGAGGAACCCGGCACACACTACAAGCCCGAGACGTGGCAGCATCCTGCCTATCGTGCAATTCAGCGTGAGGTCGATCAGAACTGGCAGGGGCGACAGCCACGCGCCAAGATGTTCGCCCACATGCAGGCTGAGTCACAGCAGCCACCTGCGCCGGGCAACGTGCCTAGCCTGGACGAACTGTTTGCCGCACGGGCGCCCAAGGCTCAGATCATGCGCCTGCACCACCTGAGCGACGATGAGGTGGATTTCCATGCTGCCGAGCGCGGCTTGGTCGAGTTCGAAGACCGCTTCATCATGCCGGCCAATGAAGCCGTAGCGCACCAGGAGCGCATGGCCGAGCAAGAGCAGATCGAGCGCGACGTCGCGGCGGCGTCTGCCAAGGGCCGAGCCAGCAAGGCAGGGAAATAGCGCTAGATCATGGGCAAGCAGCGTACGAGAATCGGCGGACCTAAAGAAGTGCTCGCGGCGGATCAGCGTCGGGAGCGCATCGAGGCAGTGGTCAAGCTGTACCTGAAGGGTAAAAGCGTCCTGGACATCTCGAAGCTCCGGGGCGTTCCCCGGCAGGCTATCTACCATGACCTGCGCGTAGCACGAAAGATATGGCGAAAGCGGAACGATCAAGCGGCTGAGTCCCTGATCGCTGAGGAGGTCGCGAAGATCGACCGTATGGAGTCCGAGCTGTGGGAACAGTGGGAGCTATCCAAGCAGGACGCGACCGAGCTAACCATTGAGCGCGGCGCCGACAAGAAGATTGCCAAGCGGTCAAAGAAAACCAAGGGGCAGACGGCGGAGGCTCGCTATCTGGAACTCGCCCTGAAGTGCGTCGACAAGCGCTGCAGGCTGCTGAAGATTGGCGAGTATGCGACCGAGGAAACGGGCGCTATGGTCGGAATGCTGGTTGAAGTTGTGGTTGAGAATCCAGAAGAAGTGGCAGCAATCATGAACTACCGGGATTACGAGACGCTGACGCAGCCTTCTGTGAATTAAGGGCAGTCCGTGAAGATTCGCCCTATCCCAATATCCAAGCCGCAGCAGAAGTTTCGGCAGTCCACGGCCTGGATGACCGGGTTTGTGGCTGGACGGGGCGCGGGCAAGTCCAAGATTGGATCTATCCACATCGCGCAGACGGCCACTCCTGGCCAGCCATGGATGGCGATCAGTCCCGACAATAACATGATTCGGGAAACAACGCTCCCGACATTTCTTGAGACTGTCCGGTTCTCTGGCCAGTACCTCAACCACGTCCTATCACCCACTCCCCGCGTGTGGTTCAAGACTCGCTGGGGCGGCGAAGCGGAATTGGTGTTCAAAGGCGCTGAGGTTCCCGACAAGTTGCGGGGACCGAACAAAGCGGGGATCTGGTTCGATGAGGCCAGCATCATTCACAAGGATGCTTTCGACGTTGCCATTGCCTGCTGTCGTTTCCGCGGCAAGATGGGACCGGTGCTAGCGACATTCACCCCGCGCGGGTTCAAGCACTGGACCTTTGAGAGTTTCTACCAGGAAGCGGACAGTTTCACCGATGACGGCGTAGAGGTATTCAAGGGCAAGCCGTTTGTCGCCAAGCCCGATACGTTCCTGGTTCGTTGCGCGACCAGAGAAAACCCGTTTGCGCCGCCTGAATACGTTGGCCGGATCGGTCAGAATTACTCGTCGACGCTGGCGCTGCAAGAGCTTGAGGGGGACTTCATCGAGATCAGCGGCCTGATCTTCAAGCGTGAGTGGCTTAGTAACGTCGTGGATATTGCCCCGATCGAAGCGACCCGGGTTCGCTACTGGGACCGGGCTGCCACAGCCGATGGCGGGTGTTATACGGTCGGCCTGCTGATGGCCCGCGACCCGAAGGGAATTTACTACATCGAAGACATCGTGCGCGGCCAGTGGTCGGCTCACCCTCGCAATCAAATCATGCTGATGACAGCCAAGAAAGACGCGATCAAATACGGTGGCTCTGTGTTGACGTACATCGAGCAGGAGGGGGCTGGGGACGGAAAGACGGTTATCGACCAGTTGATCGTGATGCTGTCCGAGTTCCCCGTCTACCGGGATGTTGTCTCTGGTGGCCAGTGGAAGACCAGCGGAAACGTCAGGATACCGGGTGAGGCAAAGGTTCGTCGGGCTATCCCGTTTGCAGCGCAGGCTGAGGCCGGAAACGTGCGTTTAGTCGATGCACCTTGGAATTCCGACTACTGCGACGAGCTAGGAATGTTTCCTCAGTACGCCTACGCTGACCAAGTGGACGCCTCTAGCGGGGCCTACAACGTGCTGCAGCGCATCGCTCCCAGCTACGGCGACATCACAGCCACGCGGACAACCGAAGTTGCTCCACAGTCACGCTACGGGCATACTGCGGCACACTCTGAGGGCAATTCAATTTCACGATGGGAGGATTTACCATGGAATCAAGCCACGAACTATTCAGACGAACACTAGACGGCGTTGTCGGTGTCGGGTTCGTCCAGACGCACACCGGAAACCCAGTTGCCGCAGTCGCTTGGCCCGATACGGAGCCAAAGCGGTACCTGATGACCGACCTGGAAGGCTACGGAGTCGAGCATGTCTTGGATGAGTCGCATGCGCAGATCATGGACTTCGCCGATCTTCACGCCTCGGATGAGTCGCACGCGGTCAACGCTGACGATCCTAGCGGCCTGCAGGGCGTGGACGCAACAGACGTAGTGGTCGATGAAGTGTCAGGAGAGCAGGGTGACGCGGAAACCGACGAAACCGACGAAAAGGCCGCGCTGTCCGAAGCCGACCAGATTGGCGAATACCTGCTCGAGCACGGCCTGGACGTTACCAACAGATCGGTGATCGAAGCCCTCCGCGAAAAGGGCGTAGTTGTCCAGTCGGGCCAAGTTACCGCCGTCAAGGAACAGCTTCGCGCTGAGTAGCCATGTCGCGTTTAACCGGTCTAGCTCAAGCGATCAGCGGCTACCTGCGCCGCAGAATCCAGGGGACGGCAGGCGGTCACTTGCCGCCTATCGACCCTAGGAGCTTTACCGACCTGCGCAGCGGCGCGCCACCGATCGACCCGCGGGCGTCTCGGGATCTTCGCCCAGGTGCGCCGCCCATTGATCCACGCATGGCCCGAGACCGCCGCACAGGGGCCCCGCCGATCATCCGGCCTTCGCTTCCTGGCATGCCGCCTTCGAGCAGATCAGCGCAGCCGGAGGCCATTCAGCCGCCTCGCATTCCGCCGACAGGCCACGCGCCAACGGGTGACGAGTTCGACGACATCCAGCTACTTGGCCGCGATGCGAGCTACGACAAGCCAGAATGGGAGGAAATGAAATCCTCGATGCGGCTAGTCGAGTCGTCGAACGTCTACAGCTACGGATACCAGCACGAATCGCCCACGATGGGCATTCTGTACGTTACGTTCCTGAATTGGGTTCCAAGGTCGTTCGGCGGCGATGGATCTCGCAGCGGTCCAGGTCCGACGTATGGCTACTATGATTTTCCCGTTGCCAAGTTCAAGGCGTTCGAAGCCATGGCAGCCAGCTCAGCCGGCGGGGCTGTATGGGACTTCTGCCGGGTTAGGCATTCGGTGTTCGAACACCAGCACACCTACCGCTTGATCCAGAGCGGCGGGGACTATGTGCCGCGCAAGGCGACCGCGAAGGGGTTTAAGGCTCGGATGCCCGCGAACATCGGCGTAGGTCCACGTAACCTCAAAGGGCAGTTGGCGCGTCAGCAGTTGCCCCCTAGAAACTATGCAGCGCTTCCGAAACGGGCTTTGCCGAATCGGGGCACACCGAAAAACGGAAGGTAGAAGAAGTGCTAAGCACTCCCCCGCCACCTCCCGACCACTGGGAAGAAGAGATCGAGCCAACAGATTCATTGGCATGGCCGATGGCGATCGCTACGTTCCTGGCTCTGGTCTGGTGGATCTTACATTTGTTTGGGTGCTACTAACTTTCTCACAACATGGGCAGAAACGTGCAACTTGATCTTTATGCAGTTCTAGGCGTGGGCAAAACAGCGAGCGCAGCAGACATTAAAAAAGCCTACCTCAAGATGGCCGCAAGGCACCACCCAGACCATGGTGGCGATGCGATGGCCTTCCGCGATCTGGCCTTAGCCTATGAGATTCTTGGCGACCCCGAGAGTCGCAAGAAGTACGACGAGACGGGCAGTTATGACAATGGGCGGTTTAACATAATCTCGGCGACTATTGCGCAACTTGCGGTCCAAGCCTTCGAAGGCAGTGCGGGTGATCCGGTTGGCTGGATGAAAGACCAGATTGACGAGCAGCGGCAGAATCACAGATCGCAAAAAGCGAATGCCCAGCGGGCGATAAAGACCCTCAGCCAGAAGCTTGAAAAGTTCGTCGAGCACAACGCAGAAACGAAAAACGTCGAAGCCTACGAGCTAATCCAGGGTGCTATCGAGGGTCGCATTGCAAGCCTCCAGCAGCAGTTAGAGGCGGCTGAAAAAGACATCGAGACCGGAGATCAAATACTGGCGTTTCTCAATGGAATCTCAATGCCAAGCAACAGAAGCCCGCTGGCATCTACGGCGTGGGCTAATGACATTTACAGAACCGGGGCGTGGAGAGACTACATCGCGGGGTAAACCGGAATTGCCCTATAACCACCGACTGAGCAAACTTATCCACTCTCACCGAATCGGTTGATCAAGTCACACTAGCACACAAGCAGAGGTTCCCAGATGGCACGCGCACTAGGTTTTGAGGGTTGTCCAGTAGCAGGAACAACGGCAGAACGCCCTAAGGACGCCCCAGAAGGCCAGTTTTTCTTTGATACAACCCTGGGCCAGTGGCTTGTGTGGGATGATACCGCAAGTGCAGCAGGGCGCGGCTGGCGACTGGCAAGCGGTATCGTTTGCGAAGAAATCGAACTTGTCGAGACCGATGGGGCTGGAGTCTACACGGGCAGCGTTTCACTGCCTGCCGGCGCAACCCTGCATGATGTTATCGTCAATGGCGTTGCCCTCTGGGCGGCAACAACCTCGGCAACGCTCAAGGTCGGCGATGCGACCGATGACGACGGTTTTTACACAGGCGTCAACCTGAAGGCGACTGACCTTCTGGCCGGTGAATCCTTGTCGTTTGCTCTGGCTGGCGGAAAAGCGGGAGCCTACATCGCCAACAGCCAGGTTTCGCCGCGATACTCGGCTACTGCGCGGGTTGTCTCCGCGATTGTGACCACGGTAGGAGCAACCGGGGCGACTGGGAAAACTCGCGTTACGGTGGCTTATAGCCTGCCTCGGGTGAAAGCGGCGGTGAAGGTCTAAGAAGCAATAATCGGGAACCGACCTACCACGGCTGATCCCGATGGAACGACTCGTCTTGCGGCGGGTCGTTTTTTATTGGCTGAGCAAACCGGAATTCCCACATCTGCCCGATTGGGTAACACTCTGGGCAACGCTCCAAGCCTCCTAGAGAGTTTTTCCGAATGACGCAGACCAACATTCTCAACGCTACCCAGCGGCCCGCGGCGATCTTTGCAGCCGCTGCCGATCCAGCCAAGAACTGGGCAGGCGCACCCGCCAACTTTGGTGAACAAGTCGTCCCGCACATCTTCACGGTAGCTGGGCAAAGCGGACTTGCTGGCCGTGCCTATCTGAATGCCGATGAAGCGGTCAGACACTCGCGCCAGAACTCCGAACGGATGCGGGTTGACTGTGGGATCATGGAATGTCTGGAAGCTCGTCAGCGGGCATCTGCGCTGCTCAACTGGCACCTGGAGCCAGAGGACGACGATACGCCGTCGGCCAAAGAGCTATGCGCCGCGATGACGAAGATCATTCGCCGCACTCCGCGTTTCCTTGAAATGCGAAGATGCCTGCTCGAGGCCGTCTGGTACGGCCGCTATGCCACGGCCATGCAGTACGGTTCCCGAGAGATCGCAGGCAAACGAGCTATCGCTGTCACCCGCTGGGAGCCACGCCACGGCGACAAGCTGGTATTCCGCTACGACGATGGCAGTGGGCAATATCAGCCCGATCAGGTCGGTATTCGCCTGGGAGTCATGGGGCAGATCGACACGCGGCCGCTAGGGCTGAATCGCCAGCAGATCGAGTACACCGAGCAGGGCATGGTCTACTGGCTGGCAGAATGGGAGCGCCAGACGATGGTGGTCCACAAGCACACGGTCGAGGATGGCGTGTTTGAGGACAGCTATTCGTCCGGCCGCATTCATGGCGTGGGAATCCGCTCGCGCATCTACTGGACATGGTATGCCATGGTCGAATGCCTGCAGAGGGCGCTTGAGTACCTGGATCGCTCGGCCTTTGGGGTCGAGCTGTGGCGCTATCCGGCGAACAATCCCCGCGCCAAAGCCGACACGGAGCGCGCCGCCAAGCAGAATATCGGCGGGGGCCGGTCAATTGTGATGGTTCCCGTGTTCGCGGGCGATCAGCAGGACCAGTACGGGGTGGAGCACATCGAGCCGGGACTGCAGGGAGTCGACCGCCTACTGCAAGTGATCAAGGAGTTTTTTGGTCACAAGATCAAACGTTACATCCTGGGGCAGACGCTAACCAGCGAAGCCGAAGCCACTGGCATGGGCTCTGGCGTGGCTGATGCTCACATGGCGACGTTTGCGGACATTGTGTCATACGACAGCCGAAACCTCGAGGAAACGCTTACAGAGGACTTCACGCGGCATATCCAGCTATGGAACTTCCCGCACAGCGCGTCAACCTATCTGCGCTTCGTGATTGACACCGAAGCGCCCGATGTTCAGTCGAAGATGGAAGCCTACAAGTCAGCCTGGGACATGGGGCTAGAAATTAAGGCGAGCGATATCGCAGATGTTATAGGCGTGTCGATTCCGACCGAGGACGAAAAGAGGATCTTTAATCCGCAGATTGTGGGCGGGATCCTGCAGATGCTCACACCGCAGGGGCAGGCGGAACCGTCTGTTCCAATGGCAGCATCAAGTCCAGAGCAACTGACGCAACTGATTAAGAACGCACTTCAGCAGGGCAGCGGGCTGGTTCTCGCTGGGTAGTATGTTCCCGAAATCTGCTTCGGGGACATCGGTTAGTGTGATGTTCACGAGTTCTCGGAATTCGTGAACTTGCCGACGCGGCACAGTAGTAGAGTCGTTTTCGATAACTTCAAAGAGCATCCATGAGCACCAAACTGAACCTTGCCGCATCAATTGCCTTCGCCTGGAATTCCCTAACGGTCGACCAGTACGCGGCCCGCAAGAAGAATCCAGACCTCGGGCAGCCTTCGCTATTTGAGACTTCGCATCAGCCGCACCTGAAAGACCTCGGCGCTGGCCGGTGGATCACGATTCACGCGGGTCAAGGCGAATCGGGGAACCATGGCGGGCACGCTGTCTTCGTTGGTGACGATGGCAAGATGAAGACCGGGAAGTTTGCCGGCAAGTCGATGAGCGAAGCATTTGGAGCTCGCAAGCCGAAGGACAAGCGGCTAGCCAAGCGCGGCGCCAAGCATGAGCAGGGCCAGCCGGGTTTGTTTGAGACTGAGACGCAGCCTACGCTTCCGGGCGTTGGGCCGGGGAACTTTATCGACCAAGGGAAGCTTCGAGCGTTGGGGAAGGAAGCCAAGGAGAAAGAGCCCAAACCCGGCCTTATCCCCGGATCAACCTCAGTCAAGAACGAGGACGCCAAAGCAGGTGACCAGCTAGGGCTATTCGGTGAAGGGGAGAAAGCCAAGCCGAAGCCCTGGAAGCCTACGCTTCTGGACACCAAGGGCAAGGCAGGCACGCTGTTCGACACCAAGGGGGACAAGGATCAGATGCTCGCGTTCGACGTCGACGGGGCAACGCCAGAGGATCGGCTGCAAAAGCCGCAAACTAGCGAAAAGAAGCCCGACCAAGCCGTTGTCAATGTCCCGCTATCGAAGCGCGGCAATATCGACAACCAGATAGACAAGTTCAAGGCCGAGCAAGCTGCAGCAGCCAAGCAAAAGCGGTCTGAGTCTTTCCAGCAAAAGAAGGTCGATAAAGCCAAGGCCCGCGAGCTGTTCGACCAGCACGCGGACGCACTAGCTGAAGCGACAGCAGCAAAGGGCGGGAACACCAAAGCTGAGGCTAAAAAGCACCTGGACTCCATGGTTAAATGGCAGCCAGCCCAAGCGGTTAAAATGCTGGAGGGTTTTGCGAAACAGAGAGCAAAGAAGAACGAGCCAAGCAGGCTAAGCGTGTCTGCATCCGAGTTGCGCGAGCGACTGTCATCGCTACGGGATTCCATCACTGGAGTAAAGTCCGCAGTAGGAGAGCAGGAGAAGTCGCGAGCAATCGCCGCACTCATGAAGAGCGCGGACCACCTTAGTTCTGCTCACTCGCCCAGGGCGAGCGACCGCGATAGATCGGCCTACGAGTCTATTCTAGATGAAGCAGAGTCGCATGGGTGGTCGGGGAATCGCGATGCGCACCCCAAGAGAGCCTGGGAAAAAACATGGGAGGAGCACGCGCAGGACTCCATACCGGACTTGGAGAAGAAGCGGCAGAGTTCAGGAACGGGCGGCCGCGATGTTCCACGGTTGGTAGGCAAGGCCGCCGAGGAACATAAATCGAAGGTTGAAGCGGCTGTCAGTCGTGGCGAGTCCGTTCCCTCCTCTGCTTTGAAGGGACATGGATTCGAAGACACATCCCCACGCGAAAAGGCATCTTGGGATTCGGATTCTGGGGTAGCCCTGTCTTTGGATCGTGGATTCAGCTTCTGGAAGGACGGAATCCCATACAGCCATTCAAAAGCATCGCAGTCGTCGAATGTAGGCATGGCCGCAGAGCATCTAGCGAAGAACGGCGGGAAAGTTGTCTCGGTTAAATTCGAGCATCATGGCGACAGGAAACTTGCTAAGCGATACATGGAAAGGCTTCAGAAACTAGCCGAAAAGGCTGGGTACGACACCGGAAGCGAGTCGGTCCGGGAGGTTAGCGGGCATACGTTTGATGGGCACTCTGTAGTCGCTCTAACACGAAACACCGGCGCTGAAATCGACAAACCCGAAAAGGACCGCCACTCAGTAGGCTTCCGCCCCCTGCTACTCGACCGCCCAGCCAGCGTAACCTTCATTGTCGACCGCTACTGGAACACGATCCGCAACGACGATCTCTACCTTGCCCCAGAATCGCCGGTAGTTGATCGCTATGACTGGAATTCGGCGCAGCACCCACGGCACCCAGCAGGGGCCCCACGGGGTGCTGGAGGCGAGTTCTCTGGGCACGGTGGAGGCAGCGCTGCAAAGGGGTTCGCGCAGTCCAATCGACTCGGCGCTGTCTCTGCATCAATAGCCAGCCAGTGGGGCAACAAGCCTGCTGCCGCTATGCCCTCAGTCAAACGCGAACTGGCTCACCTGCCGCAAATCGACCGATCGCACGCCCTGCATCGCTCGCAGCTTGGGCCGCATGTCGACAGCCAGCTGCTCAACTGGAGCTACCGAATGCACGAACTGCTCAGGCCAATGGACAAGATGCCTCCGACCGTCACCAAACTATCTGGCGACGAGCAGGCCGAAGCCGGCTGGGCGAAGGTGGACAAGAACAAGGTTCGAGCAATGCTCGAAGAACTGAACCAGATGGACCGCGATATGAAAGCCAAGGGGGTGCCGTTGTCGGATTACGTCAACGCCTCGGGGATCATTCCTCGAGAACTGGCGGTGCGGCTGGACGGCGGAAGTCGATTCTTCAATCCTGAACTACTGGGCAACAAGCTCCGCGATGGTCGCAGAGAACCAGAGGAGAAGCCCAGCGAGAAACCAAGCCCTGCGCAGCCCGAGCAGCCTAAGCGAGCAGCCGCGGAAGCCAAGCCCAATAAGCCAGCGCCCGCACCGATCCCCAGCGGAATGAGCAAGGTCGGTAGCAACAAGCTCAACGGCATCGTAAGCGAAGTGGTTGGTGACGCCGATCCGGCCAAGAAGGAGCACTTCCGCCAAGTGGCCCTCGATGCGTGGAAACAGATGTGCACCGATGCTGAAGACCACAATACAGCCGTGCGCGAGATAATGGGCCAGTTCACCAAGGCTGGTCACGGTGGAATTGCGGCTGCGCTCAAGAAGGGGGCTGACCCTACGAAGATCCGCGGCTTCGACGAAATGGTTGACTATGCCGCGCGCGAGTTCCCGTCTGTCGTCTCCCACATGGCCGGCGAGTCGGAATCGGGATCAGCCGAAGAAGGTTTGATTAAGGCACTCACCAAGGGCATTCAGCCGATTCCACAGCCGTGGGACGACGAGGTTATCGACCGCGCTATTGAAATGGTTGGCCCAATGTTCTTTGAGGAATACCAGCCTGACCCAGCGAATGAAGAAGACCTAGAGCCGATTCCGTTTGCGGCCAAGATGGAGCGTGCGCGCGAGATGGCAAGGTACTGGCTCAGAAGCGAGCCAGAGCGGTACGCTGCCAGCGCGGACATCGCCAAGCCCACCGAAGCCCAGAAGCTGGCCGGGAACTACCGCATGGGCCACGTTCGCATTCACGGTCTCGACATCACAATTGAGACCCCCAAGGGCCGCAGTCGTCGCGATGGCTGGCCGAAGCTGAGCTGCGACTATGGCTACTTTAAGAAAACGCTAGGCCGCGACGGCGACCATGTGGACGTGTTCATTGGCCCTGATAAGACCAGCGAAATGGTCTACGTTATCGACCAACCGAACGGCAGGGGCGGCTTTGACGAGCATAAGGTCCTGATCGGGTTCCGCAGTCAGAATGCGGCAGTCGCTGCCTATCGCGACTGCTACACAACAGGCTGGATCGTCGGCAAGGTTACAGCCATGACCGTAGAGCAGTTCAAGGCGTGGCTTGCGAAGGGGAGCCAGAACAAGCCGATTGCGGGGCAGGTGTCGCGGTACTGGGAGAAGCACAGTCTCACCGAGCGTTACGCTTCTTCTTCGCGGCAGTAAGCTCCAACCCCAGCACCCTACACACTGCAGCCACGTAGCTGCTTTTCAAATCAGTCTCGCCCGCCATGTATCGCCTCACAGCGTCCTTACTAGGCCCGCCTGCATCCCGAGCAATTGCGTAGGCTGTCATGCCGAGCTTGGCCGCGCGGGCGATTATGGCGGTACGTAGGTGGTCGTGGTCAGTCATCTTTTCCAGTCGTGTGATAATCGCCAATTTGTCCAATACCCCCGAAGCTGTTCGGGGGTAACTATATTGTTATGCGGACGAAAACGAGCGATTGGCGGAACCCCCAGGCACGGGCCACGACTGCCGATACGTTCTGTCACCCCTGCGGATCAAGCTAGGGTGTCGGCATTTCCGCTGTACGCTCAGTTGATCGTCTTCCTCGCTCGCCCTCCACGGCTCCTACTGTTGGCTCGCTACTCAATTCACGATGCGGTCTGCCAAACCGCTCAGTACTCGCCGTCTCGGCAAATCGCCGCATAACCATCGCAATGCACGCCAGTCGCGGAGCGTGCCAACCTGAAAATGAACACGTCCCGCGACGACGTGATTGCTAGTGTTCTACGCACCTACCGCCGTGGTAACAGCATTTGGTGGAATGTATGCCGCTGCTCTCAATTTGCGGCGAACCTTCTGGCTATTTCGCAACACTGGCCCAGCGTTGCCGTCAATGTCGCCTTTGTCCGGTTCGGTCAACGCCATCGCTTCGACGATCTCGCAGGCCACTGGAAAACGAATCAGCTCTTTCCGCCCATTCGTATTGCAATAGTAGTGACCGTCACCGTCGACCGTGGACTTGTCGTATCGCCCAGCCCAGCTTAGCGGCCAAGCGTAACTGCTGTTGTTTGGTCGCCAGAACGTAATGTACTTCTGGTGCCTCCAATCGTGTCGAATGTCAACGATGAAATACTGGGGCGTAGAACCATGCAATGCACCCAAGTTCTCGGTTCCGTCTTTATTTGTGTCCACTGTTTGTTCCTTGAACTGGGTGATTGCTAATGTTCTACTGACCTGAAATCGCAGAACCGGACTTCCACCAAATCTTCGATGGCTTATCGACTGCTCTCGCGTATGCCATCGCCAACCGCAATTCGTCAAACACTTGTGCAGGACCATCGTTGCCTTCGACTGCAACGGAAACCGTTAGGGACGGTCGGTAATTCCACTGCCTCACTCGTGCTGGCATGATCTCCACTGGATACGTTGTCTGCGTATCAATCACTGATGCAATGCAATTTCCCATATTGCATCCGATTTTGAACTTGTTGCCATCGACTTCTACTCTCGCCTGTTCCCCGCAGAAAGGGCACGGCAGTAGAACAACGCCATGCACCGCAGTTTCGGTGCCTGTCTTACTTTCGCGATCGCTCATAAATGTTTCCTTTCCGAAACCCAACTATTAAGCAATACTTAAGTGTTCATCCACCTAAAAAACCTCTGCCACCAATGCAACGGCTTGTCGCCAACTGCTTGATCTAGCGTCGCCCAACAAAGACGACGCCTCAATGCAAGCCGTATTCGATTCATGTGTAGCTCCCGAAATTCATTTTGCACACCAGCCGCTTCGCTGAATCCTCGTCAGCCATGCGAAACTCACTGCCATCTGGAGACTCTACCACGTACCACAGGGCATTCCTGCCTGTGAGTCGCCAGGGCCTGCGGTACTCCCTGCACTTGCAGCCTTGCGTTTCGCATCCGCCGACTGGATGCTGCGACTTTGGGCATCCGCAAACGCAAGCAGCAATCGCAATTCGCAATCCTTCCGCACGTTCTCGCTCGTGCCTAGCCGCCAAGCCTTCCGCGACAGCCGACGAACAATGGCATGCACTCGGAGTGCCGGTGGCTTGGTCTTTTGGTTCGTTCATAGTTTTCTCCCGGCACCCGGTGATGCCTAGCGTTCGTCGTGCTTATTCGATATCAACTGGTTCACAAAAGAACTGCTCAGCACACTGTTGATTGCAAAACGGGATGCCACCGGCCAGCACCCAACCGCTCGCCTCTTGGTGCCCCCAGTGCCCGCAACTGTCGCACGCCATATAGAAACCATCGGTCAGATAGTCGCACCGCTCGCAATTGTCATCCGTGCATTCTGTCAGATGCTGCTGGTTTTCCTTACCGTCTTCCCACGGGCCGCACGACGAACCACGCAATGCACCCAAGTTCTCGGTGCCGTCTTTATTTTCGCTCATAGTGTTCCTCGAACGGGGTGATTGCTAGTGTTAGTCGTGCCCTGCGGATTCCGGATTTGGCACAGGGCCGGTTAGCGGCCACGTACCACGTTGATCGCTGGCGATCGAATCCCAGCCAGCGAACCATGCTTCACGCTCAGCATTTGTGCCGCACCAAATCATGCGGGCACATCCTCGAAGCGCGGCCTCGCGTCCATTGGCGTAGGAGTTACTTTCTACTTTCACTTCGCTCATTGCTCTCTCCTTAGTGCCCCACACAGCCCAGCGACCGGCATAACCGGCCCTGAGCAATGCTGCCCGGCTCGTGGTAATTTGCCCCTAGTGCCGAGAGACTAGGGGGAGAAAGCGGTTATTCGGATTTTTCACGAACAGCTAAGCACCCGCTGCCGATTGGCACACCACGGACTGCGTACCACCGCCGTAGGTCCTCCAGTTCTTCTTCCGCCGCACCGCGAGTTGAGTGCTCGCTGACGATACGGACGAAGTTAGGCTCATCCAGTCGGGCGGCGAGCATGTTGCCAGCATCGTCGCAGGTTGAAGTTAGTTCGTATCTGGGCATTTCAAATCTCTAAAAAAGTTAAATCGGGCTTACCACAGCCGTTTTGGCCCTGCGACTCTCGCTTGCCATGCCTCTATAGTATACGCATCGGTGCGTATAGGCAAGTGAGATGAGGGAAAATTCTAAAAAGATTCCTGCACCCCGAAACCAACCGCTATTGCCCCATAACCCAGCCTGCCAAAGAATTGTCTTTCAGTCGAGCATCGTTCCTTTGTTGAGAGTCCTGGAATGTCGTTCCAAGCAACGCTACGCACAGACGCATTTTCCAACGCGCTCGGTATTTCGTCGGTGCGAAACTTCACTGGGGACTTGCAGGTCTCGATCGGCCAATCGGTTGCCGGGCTGACAACCGATCAGGAGATCCTAGCGGGTATCGACATCAGCGAGCTCAAGCTGCTGGTGATCAGTTCCGACGTAGCCTTGACGATCAAAACCAATAACTCCGGCGCTCCGACCGACACGCTGTCGATCGCTGCTGGGGTGCCTTACATTTGGGGCGAAAACGACTACAACGCCAAGCTACTGACTGGCGACGTAACCAAGCTATTCGTGACCAACGCGACCGCTGGAGTGGCTGCGCTGCGGATTTTGGCGCTGATCAACCTGCCGTAGCTTTTAGACCGATATTGACAGGAAATCACCTTTGGCGAAAAACAACGAGAGTCACGCGGCACCAGCAGAGAACGAAAAGCTCTTGCAGGCCGCTGTGGCTGAATTGGAGACCATGGCTCGCGAGGCATTCAGCGACCGCAACTATCACGGGGTAGTGCGCGTGGAACTGTCGATTAAGCACGGGCATGCGGTCTTTGTTCGCAAGTGTCCTGAGCAGACATTCACCGCTGCAACGCTCAACTAAACACATAATTCGATTCACTGCATCTTGTCACCACCGATACACGGACTGACTAGCACAACTGCCAATACTGGCGGAAGTCCTTATGTCGTCCGTTTCTCAAGCCTCTGAAGCAAACTTAGCACCCCAGCAGGGAGAGCCCTACGCTGCGTACCTGCAGCGCGCTCACCAGTCGCTGATGGGTGCCATTCCCGACTGGGACGCTCGCAATCAGAAGGTCTGGGCAGCCTGGGACCGGGCCAATCCCAACGGACTGCGCGAGCGATCGCAGAAGTACTTCGCCAAAGACTGTACGCGGTTCGTTCCCGACGTGTGCTACTTCCTGGAGCACGAAACGGTTGGCCGCGACGGCAAGCCCGTCCGCTATAGCTTTAACGAGCTGGCCTCGATCGCTGATGAGCACAACAGCCGAGCGGTCAACCACAACTACTCGGCAATTGCTGATCGCCATACCTCGGATCGTCCACAGCCAAAGGGCATGGAGCCGGAAGTGCTCGGATATGCCGGGGCTGCTCGCCTGGGCATGGTTGGCGATAAGTGGGCGGTCTTCCTGGACGAGCATCACAGGAAAGACGGCATCGAAGCCCTCAACAAAAAGCAACGCCGCAGCGTCGAGGTCAATCGCTACCGCGACGGCCGCAGAGCCTACTTTGATCCAATCGCCGCGCTAGGCGCTGACTCTCCTCGATTGCCTTTGCCGGTGGCTAGATACAGCACCGACGAAGACGAAGCCCTGATTGAGCACTATTCCGTCATGGCTCCGGCCATGGTGGCTGGCGGAAACACTTTCATTCCAAGCCTCGGCCCTAAAAAAGACGAGGAAAAAATTACTTATTCGGAGCCAGCTTCCATGGGCATCGGTGAAGACGACGTAGCGGCCATAGTCCAAGCCATCCAGGCGACCCCTGAAATGCAGTGGGTCAAATCGCAAATGGGTGCGGCCTCCGCCCCTGGTCAGACAGATGAGCCAGCGAAGCCCGCTGGATCGCCTGTTCCACATTCTCCACAGCCCCCTGCACCACAACCACAACCACACGGCAGCCCTGCTGCCATGGGAGGAGCCCCAATGGGTCAACAACAACAGCACCAGCCCCCTGTGCAGCAACAGCGCTACAGCAATCAGAACGATCCAGGTTCTGACGGTGCCGATCGCTACGCGGCCATGCAAGAGCAGATTCAGGATCTGGCTGAGGAAAACGCCGATCTGGCTGAAAAGTATTCGCAGGTCCACGAGGTCAATAAAGACCTGATCCTCAAAATCTCCGAGCAGCACGAAGCGGTAGCCAACCTGGAGCGACGCGCAGTTGACGCTGAGCGTACCGATCGCCTGCGCGACCTGTATCAGGCCAACAAGCACTTTGTTGTCTTGGAAGAAGAACTGGACAAGTGCCTCTACTCTCGCGGTTCGGAAATGAGCCACGAGGCGTTTGAATCGCACGTTGCCGACGTCGAGACCTACGCCAAGCGGTCCAGTCCGGTTACTCGCATGGTCCCCGGTGGAGCACTGCCCAGCGAGCAGTATTCGCAAGGTCAAGACTTGGGCAAGCGAGTTGTCGAGCGCTACACCCAGCTTGCTGATCAAGGCGTATTCAAGTCCTACGACGAGATCACTGCCGAGATCAAGAAAGAACTCGCCAGCGAGTAGTGTCCCCCTGGCGGGCGACCGCTGGTTGACGTCCTTAGTTCCCCCTCAACTTAAGTTTTTTTCACTGGATTAGAAACATGCCTCTAGCAGGTCAAACCGCTTCGGGGAACATCAACCCGAGCCGATTCGTCACCAAGAGCGGCGCATACACCGTTGCTCAAGCTACCGCCGGTGCCGTGGCTATCGGCATTTCCCAGGAAGGCTCGCGGGAAGCACCACTGCCCGGCGCTAGCTCGCTGGCCGCAGTTGCTGGAGACCCAATTCGGGTCTACGGCGACACCGAAAACTGTCTGCTCGAAGCGGGCGACGTATGCGCTAACGGCGCGCTGCTCAAGCCAGACGCGACCGGACGCGGCGTTACTGCGGCTACCGGCGAGAAGTACTACGCTGTTGCCGAACGTGGCGCGGCTGCTGCCGGCGTCAAGATGCAAGTCCTCATGCGGTCTGGCGTTGCTCCCTAATGCAGGCTGATTAGTCCGCCTGCTGTTTGTACTCACTGATAACCAAATAATTTTTACCTTCCCGTCATTGCGATAACCGAAAAACGGATTCGCGGCATTCCTTGGAGATAATCCCATGGCCGCTGGTCCGCTAGTTCAAGTAGGCAACAACAACACCTACATTCCGCAAAACGATTCTCGGCTGGTCATCGAATACAGCCGCAACCCGAAGGACTTTGCCCTTCCCAACTACGTTCAGATCCGCAGCGTGCCCAAGCAGCGCGGCGTCTATCTGGCGATCGACCCGCGGCAAGCCGGGCGATTGGTTGGCGGGGATCTGAACGATTTCGTTTGGCCTGACGGTCAGCCGCGGCCTCGTACGCGCCAGAACGGTCAGGAATTCAATTTCCGCAACTACCAGACGATCCGCCGGAACTTCGGCCAGCCGATCGGCGACATCGCTCGCGGTGAAGCTGACTGGAACGTGGAAGACACCCAGGAAGCCATGCAGGCCCAGCAGGCAATGACCGCGCGCACCAAGCTGGTGCAAGATGCGATCAACCTCCAGGCCAACTGGGATGCTGCCCACTGGAGCAACGTTACCTCGATTCCCGGCATCGGTGGCACCTGGGACGCTGCTTTGAGCACCAACTTATACATCAAGAAGTCGCTCAACTACGGCGTCAAGCGCATCAAGAAAAGCACGCTTGGCAAGGTCAAGAAGGGCCAACTGCACCTCGTCATGAATCCCAACACGGCGACCGCCATCGGCGAGACCCAAGAGATTCACGATGTGGTCAAACAGTCCCCGGTAGCCTACGGACTGGTCACCCAGGAAGAAGGCCGCTGGAGCGAGTACGGCTTGCCAAACCGTCTCTACGGCTTGGAAGTCGTGGTTGAAGATGCGGTCATGGTCACCACTGCCAAGGGTGCCGCTACCCAGACGGAAGAATACGCGATGCCTGACGGCGTAGCGTTCATCATGGCCAAGGTTGGCGGTCTGGAGTCCAAGGGGGGTGGACCGAGCTTCACGACGGTAACGCTGTTCGCCAAAGAGGAAATGACCGTTCAGCGCAACCACGAAGAGCGCGACCGATTCTTGGACGTTGATGTTGTAGATGACGTCGGTGTTGGGATAACCGCCTCATCGTCCGGTTTCGCGTTCCGCGCTGTCCTGTCGTAGTCGCCGCTTGTCTCCGTCCTGCATGTGCTGATTGAAATGGGGTGAACTGTGGCTGCTTACGCGACGGGTGCCGATTTGGTCCAGCGCTACGACGTCGATATTCTCGGCGACTTAGCGACTGACGACCGCGAGGAACTTGATCGTGAGGTCGTCCCATCACACCCCAATATTCTTGCGGCCTTGCTGGATGCGTCCGGCGAGGTCGATGTTGCGCTGCTCAGTGGTGGGAGGTACACGCCGGACCAACTGGCGAGCCTGACCGGAAACACGAAGAACCACTTGGTTCGGATCACCTGCGCAGCCGCAATGGCCCTGATGTGCGAGCGACGGCCAGACAGGGTAAACCTTGAGCTGGCCGAAGCCTACCGCAAGACAGCCAAAGGGCACCTTGAGCAACTCAGACGCGGCGAAAACGTGTTTGGCATTCCAGCGGTTGTTGACGCTGGCTCTATCGACGTCGTGACCGTGGAATCGATCTCGATTGAGAACTTGAATCTACTCCCTGCTCGCATGCCTCGGTATTTCCCCGGCACTGAGCAAAGAACCCCAATATCGAGATAGCCGACTATGCCATTAGCCACCCCAGACGAATACATTCAGGTCAGCGGCAAAGTCGAGATCCTTTGCGCGTACCCCAGTGCCTATACCAACCTGTTCAAGCTTGGCGAATCGGAGAACGGGATCCAGGTCCGCAAGATCCCCATGATTGGCGAGGTCATCGGCGACCGTCACGGCGGATCGAGCGGCAGGCCCATCGAGCGGCAGTACTTCGGGTTGGCTGCTGAATTCCAATTGCAAATGTCGCGTTGGTCGACGACGGAGATTGCCAAGATCGAAAACTTCGGCGGGCTGCTCGCTACGGCGGGGACTGTGCCGCTGGCGACGATCGGCGCTCTGCTCAATCGCGATCACGGCATTCGATTCTTGCTGTACTGCGTGCGGACTCCTGCGATGAGCCTGAACTTCCCGTGCTGCGTTTGGACTCAGCCACAAGAGCAGGGCAGAGGCACCAAGTACGCGACGTGCAGTATGAACATCACGGCAGAGCGCACGCCCGAAGGCTATTGGTACCCTGACGCGGCAGGCGTCGTCTACAACAGCGACACGCAAGGCATTCCAAGTCCGTACGTCCCTAGCTAGCCGCAGAGCCTGGGCAGCCCTTTGACCTTCCGCATCGAGAGTAGACGCTATGCACATTGACATGACCGCCAACGGGAACAGCGCCACACTGACCACCAGTACACCTGGGGACGAAAACGGGCTAGTAGCAGTCATCGTCCAGGTAAGTGGCACGTTTGGCGGCGGCACGTTGGCACTGCAGCTCGATCTGGGCAGCGGCTTTGTCACCGAGTACGAATGGACCGCAGCCGGTTCGCGACTGTTCGACCTGCCCGCTGGCTGCAGCTATCGATTCGTACTCTCTGAAGCCACCGGGGCCAATCTCGATATCGAGGTGCGCTAATGCCCTTGCGCCCGCCATTTCACCGGCCCATTCATCGCCCGATCCACCGTCCCATCTTCTCCCCCATCGCGGGCGGCGGTGGTGGGCCTGTGGTGCCTGATCCTGTAGTCACAGTGCAGCCTGTAGATGCGGTGGTGGCTATCGGGGAGGATGCAGTATTCACAGTGGTTGCAGAGGGCACCGAGCCAATTACCTATCAGTGGTGGGAGTTTAAAGAGTAATGACAACACGCATAGCAACAAACGACGCCGAATTTGTGTCAGCCCTAGCAGCGTCAGGCACGGGAGACATAGTGCAGCTCGCCAACGCCGGTACATTCGGCGAGCTGACTATCCCCAGCACAACCGCTAGCGGAGTGAGTGTCGTAGGGGAGACGCCACGGGTGCCGACATGCTCGCGAGTCTGGATCAACGGGCCGAAGAACTTCACGCTCGATGGGATCAAGGTACAGATCTCCGAGACGCCAGGGACTACCTCAGGCGACCCGCGCGTTCAACCAGCCATTAAGATACGGTACGACTTTGATGGTTTGGTAATTAAAAACTGTTTATTGCGATGCGGCTACGCCCCAGATGGCTTTGCGGACTTTGATCCGTCTGCCGACCACACGAAGTACCCCGACTTCGGCGCACCAGGCGGCGACTTGACATTCAATGCGATCAAAGACACCTACCCGTTTGGCATCGGAGGCGACGGGACATCCAAGGGAAGCTTTTCGCTGATCGGCAACACCATTGCCGACTTTGCCAACGCGGTAAAGCTGCCACACCAGGGCGGTTCGCAAATCATCATTCGCAAGAATGATTTTATCCGGCCCTACATGGATTACCTCAGCATTGGATTCTCGGGCGGTGCATTCACGCCAATTCAACTACTGGAGCTGAGCGGCAATCTGTTTCAGGATTGTTTCTCGCAGCCTCAGGACAACCAGAATCCGCACGGCGATATGGTTCAGATTTATTCTCGTGACGTTGGTGACTCTAGTGACAGCACAACCCCCATCGAGAACCTACGGATACTAGGAAACATCGGGTTTCAATCAGAAGGCTCGCGCGGGCAACCGCAGCGGCTATTCCTGTCGGACACGCCCATAGGCTATCCGTTCGTCGGAGCAAAAATAATCGACAACTTGCTGATCTCTCAGATTAGCAGCAAGGGCATAGATGTAGCCAGCCACCCCAAAAGCGGATCGGCTGGTACTTTTGCTTTTCGCAATACCGTGCTGACCAACCCAAAGCGTAATGTCTTAACTGGCAACGCAACTACAGACAATCTTATATCGGGCATACCCGCAAGTGTGGTCAGTGGTGCAAAGCTGAACTTGGAATCAGACGGCACTTACCAATCGCGAGAGTTCGCGAAAAACAATTTGGTTGAGTACATTCAGCCAAAGGGATTTATAGATTCTCTCTCAGCAAACATTCAGACCGAAATCGGTTCGCCCAGCAATCTGTATGACACATGGTTTGACGTACCCGAATGGAACGATGTCGATACGCCAGATCAATTGGTAGCGGCCTTCACGCCGCGACCTGCATACGCGGACTATGGAGCAGTTAGAGCAACCGACACGGACGCAGCGACATTTCGCGACAAATGGAGCGGCGATGTAAAACCGTGGGACACGACCCCGGCATACGCGGGCTTCAGAGATCAATCCGACGTAGCTAAATCAACAATCATCGAGAGCAACTGGGCGATTGTGCACGCACAAGACACAACGCTCCCGCTTGCAGTCGAAGGGGGCGAATATCGTATCGCAGACGACTACCTGGGGACTGGTGCGAGTTCGTGGACAAGCTCACCCGGTACGGTTGACGATGGCAAGTTCTTACAACTGCGAGTTACTAGTTCCAACCGCAATGTGACCCATACACCAGTTACAGTCACAATCGGGACAGACGACATTATATGGGACGTGACAACCTTGAGCGATGTACAGTTTCCCCAGCTCGTGTTCGACGGCACCCAGAGCTTTATCGCTGCCGAAAATGTATCGCATGGCGCGGACAGCAAGCAATTGACCCTGGCGTGTAAGGTAGATGCCGATGCTTCCGGGTCGATCGAATTTGTGATTGCGTCTAATGCGGGAACCTCGAAGATAGTCAGGCTGTCTTCCTACAAGTCAACCGGAAAATTTCGGATCGAAGTAAACAACGTGTCCGGCACGATCATCGCCCAATTCGACACGCCGAACGCAATAGCTACGGGAGTCGGCCAGACAACGATCCTGTTCGCGGTCGATATGTCAGCGGATGACGGGGCATCGGGAGCTGTCTGCTACGTAAACAATGCGGCAGTTGCGTTAACCCAGCTCACATGGACAAAAGACGAGCTGATCGGATTCTCTTACGCCTCGACAAATGGTCGGCTGACTGTTGGTAGGAACTACACCGGCACTATTGATTATGTTTGGCTGGCAGCCGGAATTGCTCTTGATATATCTGATCCAGATATTCGGTCTGCGTTCTCCGCAGGTCTGATCGGAGCAACCGGAAAGGGCGTAACCGGCAGCTCGCCCACTGTATTCCTAGTTGGACCGGCATCAGACTGGAATGCTGGAACAGCAAACAAAGGCAGCGGGCCAGCCTTCGCGAAAGATGGTGCAGATGCCGTAGCAGGCAATGCCGCAACATGGCCTCCTGTGCTTGGACTGGTGCTAGAGGCGGTGACGCCGGAGCCACACACTGCAGGAAACCCGATCACGATTCGCTGTCGCGCTCTTGGATATGCCGAGGCAGGCGAGACAGTAGACCTTGCTACTGATAGTACCGGCACATTCTCCGTTGACCCTGTTGCGTTGCCCGAGGGAGTAGATGGAGTAGAGTTTACTTACACGCCCACTACCGCAGGCAGCCATTCAATCAGCGGAGTTCATTCAGGCAGCTACACTGCTCCTGATCCGCTGGTGCTAGCCGTTTCGGATGACACCCCCACCAAGACCTGGCAGCTTATGACAGGTGAGACGGCAGCCACTCTCAGCATCACAAACGTACAGCCTGGTGATTACGGACGGCACTTTCGATGTGTGGTGAGCAATGCAGGTGGCACAGCAACTAGCGACTCAGCAGAGATCGCAGCCCCATGATAGCCCACGCCGAAGCCCGACAGTGGAAGCTACGCGTGTACTCCGACGACTCAGCACAGTACGGACAGCCGTTTGACTGGGCAGCGAGTATGCAGCTTGTGCGGCCCGGTGAGGTAGAAATTTTCGGCATCGACAAACCGATCGACAGAGAAATACGGCAAGCTGTGATTTGCGAATTGCAGCGGCTCGGGATTCAGCGATACATGATCGCACGCTATCGAGATGGTGTGCGTAGGGAAATTTGGCGGGGAGTGAGAGCACAATGACCAACGCACCTGAGAGAATCGGTCACTACGACCAGATTAAGCGCAAG